>JAURQB010000037.1 GCA_030836365.1 Bdellovibrionota bacterium
ACGTGGGTATCGTGGGTACGATGAGTAAGGAATGGTGCTGCTAGCGTGATTCGAACACGCGACCTCACCCTTACCAAGGGTGCGCTCTACCGCTGGAGCTATAGCAGCACATGGCGCTATGTCTACAACACTGCCTGAAGCCGGTCAAGTCAGTGTTTATCTTCGCATCATTTTCTGAACAACATAGATGACGGTATGGAACCGCCAGCATCTACTTTACAATAGACGAAAAATGGTTCATCTCTTTATACTCTTTAAAAGAGTAAAAATAATTAAAATAAACATCCAATAAGAGCAATATGAGTTTGTATGTTTTGGAATAGCTTGATAACAATTTTGCTGGTAGGTGCGGCAGCTGTGTGGTGGGCATCGCGCATTGATACAGGCGTGAAAAAAATACCGGCAATTGAAGGCAGGCTTGATGAGCTATCATCAAAAGTTGACCAAATTTTAGGTTATTTGAAATCGCCCTCCGGAAAAGATGTTTTGATATCTTCAAGCCCTTTAACGCTGACAGATTATGGTAAAAAGCTATTCGACCTCATTAATGGAGAGAGAATCGTAAATAACCATCATACCAAAATTGAAATTGATGAACATATGACTGACTATGAAATCCAGAAAGCATGCAACGATTTTACGTTTTTGAACATGTTTGATGAGCTATCCAACGCCGAACGAACATCAATTTATGATGTAGCCTATAATGAAGGCATCCGGGTTGAGGCTATCAAGAGCCTGTTGGCCATTAGTTTTCGGGACAAACTTCTGTCAATCAGGGCGCTAAGCGCATCTAACAATATAGAATAGCAATAAGCCAGATAAGATTTTCTCCAGCAGACATCACCTGTGTGGCGAGAATATCATCAGCGCACGGATCAGCTTTTTTGTGCGCTCGCTAAACAGCTTTTCGGTAAAAAATGCTCCTGCTGCCCGCTTTGAGGCTTCCGACCAACTTGGATAGGGAGCGATGGTATTTGCCATTGCCGCCATGCCCAGCTTGTTCTGGATAGCCAGTGTCCAGCTATGGATCATCTCGCCAGCATGCGGGGCAAGAATGGTCGCGCCCAGAATCCGCCCTTTTTTATTGGTGATGATCCGCACCATGCCTTCGGTGCGGCGTTCGGCGCGGGCTCTGTCATTTTCTTTTAATTCCCAGTCCACACAGCAAATTTCATCAGCCGCAAATTGTTTTTGTGCATCTGGCCAGCTTAGCCCTGTATGGGCAAGCTCTGGGTCTGTATAGGTCACATAAGGCACAGCATGTTCAGCTAATTTTGCAGGCAGTTTAAACAGGGTATTTTTGATCACAATAGAGGCATGATAGCCAGCCATATGGGTAAATTGATGCCTGCCAGCCACATCACCAATGGCAAATACCCGCTTATTCGAGCTTCTTAGCCTGTTATCTGTTGTAATGCCTTTGGGGGTGTAAGTGATATTGGCAGCTTCCAGCTCAAGCCTTGCAATATTGGGGCGTCTGCCAACCGCTGCCAGCAGATGCGAGCCTTTCAGCACTTCGCCAGAAGATAGCGAGATAGATATGCCGCCTGCTTTTGCCTGCGCCACTTCTTCTATCTTGACATGCTCGTAAATCTCAATGCCCTCAGCCTCAAGACAGCGTTTCAGCCTGCCCACAAGTTCAGGATCATCTTTGAACATGATAGGGCCTACATCTATCAGGCTGACCCTTGCGCCAAGCCGTTTATGCGCCTGTGCCATCTCAACACCGATAGGCCCGCCACCAATAATCAGCAAATGGTCTGGACATTCCGATAGCGAGAATATCGTCTCATTGGTCAGATAGCTAATGCTATCAAGCCCTTTAATTGGCGGTGTCCATGCGTGAGAGCCAGTAGCTACCACAAAATAGCGTGATTTTACTGTTATCTGCTGGCCTGTCCGGTCTGTGGCCATAACGCTATCGGGTGATGAGAATCTAGCTTCATAGGGCAGGACGGTAACGCCAAGCCCTTCAAACCGTTCAATTGAATCATGTGGCGCGATAGAGGCAATCACATCATGGATATGGGCATGTGTTTTGTCAAAATCTAGCTGATGGCCAGAGGCGGCAGGCACGCCCATTATTGGCTTGCCAGCCATCGCGGCCGCAGATTTACCTGCCGCGAGCAATGCTTTTGAAGGCACACATCCTGTATTCAGACAGTCGCCGCCCATCTTGTCACGTTCGAACAAAACCGTATTAGCGCCAAGCTGTGCTGCGCCTGCTGCCACAGATAATCCGCCCGAACCGCCGCCTATCACACATATATCAGCTGTTATGGTTTTCATCGCCTGCTCCGTTTTTCTTTTTGAGATGGTCAAGTGCAACCGGCAGTAAAGACATCACCCCCAAAGCCGCTAATGGCAGGATAATTTTTTTCTCTGTCAGCAAAAACAGATCTGGCACTTTGCCCTGTGCCAGAACAAGATCAAATCCCTGTGCCACCCCGACATATACCAGCGTGCCGGGTGCGATGCCGATAAAGGTAGCCAGCATAAAGGTTGAAAATCGCATTCCCACCAGTGCAGGAATAATATTCACAACCCAGAAAGGTGCCGCAGGGATGAGCCGCAAAGCGAGCAGATAGGAAAATCCATTTTTCCTAAAGCCAGCTTCTAGCCGTTCCAAGAAACTGCCCGTTTTCTGTTTCAGCCAGTCATGTAACAGGCTTTTTGCCGCTAGAAAGACTAGCCCTGCACCTGCTGTAGCTGCCGTAATAATGATAATCGCCGCCCCCCAGCCAAAAATAGCCCCGCCTGAAAGGGTCAGCAGGCTGGCGATTGGCAGGGACATGGCAACAGCCAGAAAATAGACAGCAAAAAATGCCATCAATGCCAGCACGATATGTTCTGCTGCGAATAATTTTATCTCGCCATAGGACTGGGCAAGCTGCTGGAACGAAATTTTTGTATGCAGACCTGTTGCAAAAAACAGAATAAGGCCGGTTATCAGGCAGATTGGCAGGATAAAGCGCTTCATCTTTGAATTTTTCTTAGCAGTGTGATATGTGTCATGTTCATGTGCCTTTGGCCGGATACTTATTTTTGCCTCAATATTCTAGCATTTTATAGCTATCGCTGGCTAAAATAAGCGGCAGTCCTCATGTTTTTGCGATCGAAAATAAATTGTCCCGCTTTCAGAAACAGGCTAGACAGAATTAAGAATTTGAAACAAGGAAAATCTCGAATAATCATGTCTCAAAAAGGAACAGGCATACCAGCATCCAGACAGGTTTCACATGAACCTAAAAAAGGGTCTGACAATGATAGACAAAAACGGCTAGAAACTGCCTTGCGGGAAAATTTATTCCGGCGCAAACAACAGGCACGGGCGCGCAAACAGCCAGACAGCTCAAAATCAGATCAGCAGTAAACGCTAGAGATACAACCACCACAACAGGGTATGAGAAATTAATTAAATGGGTTCGTTACGTATAATTGGGGGTGCTTCGCTTGAAGGCAATATCAGGATTAGTGGCGCAAAAAACGCTGCCTTGCCTTTGCTTGCAACGGCCCTTCTTCTTGTTGCATTCTCTTTGAACGCGTGAGTCGACTTACAAGTATTACATTTTACTTTGTCTGGTATTTCATCAGTTTTCATCACGACAATCGTATGAGCTAATTTTAATTTACATTTTCCACAATAAGCGAGAACTTCATTTCCTGCTGATAATTTAACCATGATAAGATTTACCTTTAAGAGATTTTTTTTGACGAACACTAATTCTACAATAAACGAAGGGATATGGCCCATTTAAAAACTGCGAATATTCAAGATTTAAAGCAAGTCGCGAAAAATTTACCAAAAAAGCCTGGTTGCTATTTATTCAAAAATAAATTTGATGAGGTGATTTATGTCGGAAAGGCAAAAAGTTTACAATCTCGGGTAAAAAGTTATTTTGCTTCGGATCATAAAGACTCGCCAAAAACAAAAGTGTTGGTCGATAAAATCTGCGATATCGAGTTTCAATTGGCGGAGAGTGAGGCAGAGGCGCTTATCCTGGAAAATAACCTCATTAAAAAGTATCTGCCCAAATACAACATACGACTCAGGGATGATAAGTCTTACCCTTATGTGATAATCAAAAAAGGTGATCCATACCCTAGGTTGGAGTTTAGACGTCGTGCAAAAAAAGATAAGGGGAGCCATTCATTTGGCCCTTTTGTTCATGGTTCAAGCATTTCGACAATCTTGCGAGAACTTAACCGCTCATTTCAACTACGTGATTGTAGTGACTATGAGTTTAAATCGAGAAAAGACCCCTGCCTTTTGTATCAAATGAAACAATGTAGTGCGCCTTGCGTGGGTCTTATTTCTGAAAAGGAGTACGCGAGTGATTTGAACCTCGCACTTTCCATTTTAAAAGGAAATGGAAAAAAAGCGTTGGATTTCTTGACGGATAAAATGCTGGAAGCCAGTGAAAGTGAGCGTTTTGAGCAAGCAGCGAGTTTTCGAGACTCAATAGAGGTTCTACGGGATTTCATTGAAAAACACAGTTTATCGGTCAATAAAGAGTCAAGCTTGCCTGATAGTATGGATATTATTTCGACCTATGATGATGGAATTGAGTCAGATATTTCTATTACAATTATTAGAAACGGTGTCATCCTTGGCCAAAAATCTTTTTACTTTTTTTCTGAGGATTTTGGTCCCGAGCACGAGGGCGGTTTTTTAAATTTTTGTTTCCAGTACTATGGAGACACCCTAGAGGATTTACCTGCGAAATTGCTGCTTGATATAAGTGAGGAGAATTTTATTGTCCTCTCAGATGCATTCGCTCAGTTTTTTGACAAAAAAATTAGTGTGATCAAACCTCAAAAGCGTTGGAATAAATTACTTGATCTAAATAAAGAGCAAGCTTATCAGTCTCAACGACTGCGGAAGCTCAATAAAGATCATCATTTTAATGCATTGGTAAAACTAAAAGAGCTACTACATTTGAAGGAGCTGCCAAAACATCTTGAGTGTTATGATGTGGCGGTTTGGCAAGGCCGATCGCCTACTGCTTCGCAGATTGTTTTTCGAGATGGAGCACCGGATAAGTCAAGCTATCGCCATTATCACCTAGAGGAGCGTCCTGAGGGAAATAATGATTTTGCGATGATGAAAGAGGTCATTGAGAGAAGGCTTAAAAAAGGGAAGCTGCCTGATGTGCTAATTTTAGACGGAGGAAAAGGACAAGTTGGAATTGTCGGCCGCCTTTTGGAAGATCATGGAATTTCTTTACCTATCGTTGGAATAGCTAAAGCAAAAACGAAAAGTGACTTTCGGCATTCAAAAATTAACGCGACTAGTGAGAGGTTGGTTATTCCCGGCCGGAAAAATGACTACGAACTTAATCAATCAATGAGTCTATTTCGCTTGATTACATTAATGAGAGATGAGGCCCATCGCTTTTCCAGGCGACTTCACCACAAAAAAGAAAAGCAGCAACATTTTTCCAGTGTTCTTGATGGTATCGAGGGGATTGGACCTAAAACCAAAGAAAAAATAATGAGCCGGCTAGACAAAGGCTGGAAAGAGTACACTCTGATGACAGTTGAAGAGTTAAAAAAGACATTTGAAATAGATGAGCAAAAGGCTCATGGCCTCAAGGAAAAACTGAGTAAAATTTTCTCGAAATAACGGCTTTTCAAGGAGTGTCAAAGGAGTTAAAACCCTTAAATTGAGTTGGCTTTTAAGGGATCGTTAAGTATCCTTTTGAGAACTCGCTTATATCATCTAATCAATAAAGGTAATTTTCGATGGAGACTATGCAAAACGTCGTAATTCGATTCTCAGGAGACTCTGGGGATGGGATGCAATTAACTGGAACTCAATTTTCTAACACATCAGCTTTAATGGGCAATGACCTTTCAACATTCCCAGATTTTCCAGCTGAAATTAGAGCACCTCAAGGAACTGTTGCCGGTGTTTCTGGTTTCCAGGTAAATTTTGGTAGCTCTGAAATTTCAACTCCAGGTGACGAACCGGACGTGCTCATCGCGATGAATCCAGCTGCTTTAAAAGCGAACGTTGGCCAGCTAAAAAAAGGTGGAACAATCATTGCCAACATGGATGCATTTACTGACTTAAACTTTAAAAAAGCAGGTTACGAATCAACTCCAATTGACACGCATGAATTAGATGGCTTTCAAATTGTTAAAGCAAATATCACAACTCAAACAGTTGAAGCGCTGAAAGATTTTGACCTCGATTCCAAATCAAAGGCACGTTGTAAAAACTTTTATGCGCTTGGAATGACTTACTTCATGTTTCACCGAGAGCTTGATGCAACGATGAATTGGATCGGCCAAAAATTTGGTAAGAAGCCAATACTTGTTGAAGCTAACGTTGCGGCACTTAAAGCTGGTTGGAACTTCGCCGAAACGATTGAAGCAAGCATTGTGCGTTACGAAGTAAAAGCAGCTGAAATTGGTAAAGGTACTTATCGTCAAGTAAATGGCAACACAGCGACGGCTTGGGGATTCATCCAAGCAGCGCAAAAAGCAAACCTAGAATTGTTTTTAGGCTCTTACCCAATTACTCCAGCATCAGATATTTTACATGAACTCTCAAAGCATAAAAACTTTGGTGTAAAAACAGTTCAGTGTGAAGATGAAATCGCTGGTATTTGTTCGGCAATTGGCGCGTCTTACGGTGGTGCTCTGGCAATCACTACAACTTCTGGCCCAGGTATCGCTCTAAAAGGTGAGGCAATGGGTCTGGCGATGATTTACGAATTGCCTATTGTTATCGTTAATATTCAGCGTGGTGGCCCATCAACAGGTCTTCCAACAAAAACAGAGCAATCGGACCTTCTTCAGTGTATGTACGGAAGAAATGGAGAGTCGCCAATGATCGTTGTTGCGGCTTCGAAACCAAGTGACTGTTTTGAAATGGCGTTTGAAGCATCAAGGCTTTCTCTTGAGCACATGACTCCAGTTGTTCTTCTAACAGACGGTTATATTGCAAACGGCTCTGAGCCTTGGAAGATTCCTGATCTTTCCAAAGAATTTACAAAAATTACTCCACGTCTTGTTGATCGTCTTGGTGTTGAAGCTGAAGGTTATCAGCCATACGCAAGAAATGAGCACCTTGCTCGTACATGGGCAATTCCTGGCATGGAAGGTTTTGAGCACAGAATTGGTGGCCTAGAAAAAGCAAAAGATTCTGGTAACGTTTCTTACGATCCTGCTAACCACGAAGAAATGTGTCACATTAGACAGCAAAAAGTTGATCTCGCCGCTGAAAATATTCCTCTTCAAGAAGTTGAAGGAGAAGAGTCTGGTGACTTACTTGTTATTTCTTGGGGTGGAACTTACGGCGCAACACATGCAGCTGTAAAAAAAGCGCAAGAAGAAGGTCTAAAAGTTTCTTTAATGCATCTTAAATACATCAGCCCAATGCCTAAAAATGTTGAGAGCATTATTGGTAACTTCAAAAAAGTATTGGTTCCAGAGCTTAACCTTGGCCAACTTGTTAATATTTTGAATGCTAAATTTCACTGTAAAGCGAAAGGTTATAACAAAGTTCAAGGATTACCATTTAAGATCTCTGAACTAGTAGAAGCAATCAAAACGGAATTAAAATAATAAAAGGACGATAAAATGAGTGAAATGCCAACATATAAGAAAAAAGATTTCGTTAGTGATCAGGAAGTAAGATGGTGTCCAGGTTGTGGGGACTATGCGATTCTTTCTGCAGTTCAACTGGCCATGACAAAAATTGGAAGAAAGCGAGAGGACATTGCTTTTGTTTCTGGTATTGGTTGTTCGTCAAGATTTCCATACTACATGAACACATATGGGATGCACACGATTCACGGACGTGCTCCTGCATTTGCAACGGGACTAAAAACCCACAATCCAAATTTATCTGTATGGGTAATTACTGGTGACGGTGACGGGATGTCTATTGGTGGTAACCACCTGATTCATGCGATTAGAAGAAACGTGAATATGAATGTTATCTTGTTTAACAATGAAATTTATGGCCTAACAAAAGGCCAATATTCACCAACTTCTCAAATGGGTCTTGTCACAAAATCAACTCCATTCGGAGCACTTGATCGTCCATTTACACCAGGCTCACTTGCCCTTGGTGCAGGATCAACATTTTTTGCGAGAACAATTGATACTGACCCAAAACATATGCAAGAAGTTTTCCTTGCAGCTGAACAGCATCAAGGAACATCATTTATTGAAGTTTTCCAAAACTGCGTTATTTTCAATGACAAAGTTCACGACGCTTACACAAACCGTCTAACGAGAGATGATCACACGGTTCGAGTTGAGCACGGTAAGCCAATGATCTTTGGAAAAGAAAAAAACAAAGGTCTTGTTCTTGAAGGATTTACGCCAAAAGTTGTTACAATCGGTGAAAACGGCGTGACGGAAGAGGACATTATTGTTCACAATGAAAAAGATATTAATAACGCTAATATGCTTTGTCGCCTAGAAGGTGAAGGGGTTCCAGCACCTTTAGGAATTATCAGACAAGTTGAAGCTCCTGTGTATGATGCGCAGGTTGAAGCCCAAATTAATGAAGTAACAGAGAAGAAAGGTGCTGGCGATATGGCCAAACTTCTTCATGCTGGAGATACTTGGGAAGTTAAATAAAGTTTATTTAACTAAGTAACTTTTTTTCATCTGATGCGGTGTGACCACAATGGTTGCACCGCATTTTTATTTCTGTCGATAATTCTTCCCATTGGGTTTTATATTGTTGGATCATCCTGTGTCCGCATTTAATACACATACCTGGCTCTTCATCTAGTATTGATTGCATTAGCTCTTCTAAGTTTTGGTCATCTTCTGAATATAGGCTTTTGGACATTGTTCATACCTCAAATCTTTATTACTTAATCATCGTTTTTTTTAAGAGATTACTTTACTGGGGTGAACTAATTTGAGATTTTAAGGCAAATAATTCTTCCGAGCACGAGTGATAGTTAATGAAATTAAGTCCTAAAAATTTATCTAAAAATCAAGGGTCATTTCAGTATCAAATTTATGAGTCTGGTAGTTCTTATCTATTGGATGATTTAGTCGGGTATGAAGAAATTGCTGAAAGTAATCCATTATTAGCTAATCTAAATGAGCATAAAGCTACATTAGAAACCGCTAATGAGCATAAAGCTATATTAGAAACTGCTAATGAGCATAAAGCTAGTCTAGAAAATGGGGACGAGCAAAGCACTGAGCAAGTTAGATCTAATGAGCTAGTAACTGAAACGAGTAGTGCAATTAATTTTAATGAAATTTTAAAAGAGATAGATTTTTCGCCGACACCAAAACCGATGGATGGAGAAAATTCATTATCATTTTCTGTAGCAGATTTCTCCAGAAATATTGTTCAGATTAAAGATTCAAATTGGCTAGAAAGTGGTGATCTATCTAAAGTTCAAATTTTGTTTTTTGGGGATCCATCGGCCGAGAGTATTCAAACAAGTGATAGAAATCTTGAGGGAGAATATTTCCAATTACTTTTAAGAATTGCCACGGCAACTAAAATACCGCTTGAAAAGTTTGGTTTTATCACGCACCTAAACGCGGGTGAATCATGCTTATCTGAGGCAAAAGGTTTGGCAAACCTTATTAACGAAGTAAAACCACAGTTTATTATCACACTTGGCTCTACCGCCTATCAATTCTTAACGAATTCAAAAAATAGATTATCTAGTGTTCATGGAAAGCTAAAAGAACTAGAGTTTCATGTCGGAGATGAAGAGGTTACAACTAAAATTTTACCAACCTTTCATCCTGAATATATATTAATTAACCCCAAAATAAAGAAGACAGTTTGGGAAGATTTTCAGCATTTAATTAATCATTTCCTTTAAGTTTTTTTTACTCGTGATAAAATAAAATAAATTCTATGGAAGGAATTGGTTTATTTCATGACGAAGTTTATTTTTTTATCGCTTGCGATAGGTCTAGTGATTACTTTTGCGGCAGTCAGTGCCGTGCCCGAAATTAACGTCAAAATTGACAGTCGAGTAAAACGTTTGAAAATTACAAGTAAAGACAGCTTTGATTTTCATTTCCTACGAGGAGAACACGAGCATAAAAGCACGCAAAAAAAACTTGAGTTTGATTGTGACTTTAGTGTTTCTAATAAAAACAAAACTATTTTATTTGCCTCTCTCGTGTCTAAAAATGGCAAATCTGACCTAGTATATGGAAATAAAGGTTTCGGTGGGCATATTAAATTGGCAACCTCGGAAAAATATGGATGTGATGTCATTCAATCAATTAAAATGAATCGATACTTAGAGTCACTTTTGTCGAAAGAAATGAATGGTTCTTGGCCTATTGAGGCACTAAAGGCTCAAGCAGTAGCCGCTAGAAGCTATGCATTGGATAAGATTGAAAAATCGACGGACGATAATTTTAATATTATTAGTGGTGAAGTCCATCAAGTAAGTGGCAGCTCTGAAGATGTTACGTCAAAAACAAAAAAAGCCGTAAAAGAAACACTTGGTGAGATTTTAATTAATAACGACAAAAATCTTGTCCCCGGTTATTATCACGCAGAATGCGGAGGAAAAACGTTTGACCCAATAGATGTGTGGTCCGGACATATGTTTGATTATCGCGCAACGACCTGTCCATACTGTCATCATAAAAGTAAAAATAAGAGATGGCGAAAGAGGGTTCCTAAAGAAAAATTATTAAAGTTTATTTCTAGTTATTATGGACATGAAATTAAAGAAATAGAAAAAGTTGAAATTATAAAACCAAAAGAAATTCATTTAAAAATTAATGGAAAGAATTACATTTTTCTTCCATCAGATTTTAGAAAAAGTAATCTGTCACTGGGGATAAGGTCCAACAATTTTGAAGTAGAAAAATATGAAAGAGATTATTTCATTTTAAAAGGCTCAGGACGGGGACATGGAGTAGGAATGTGTCAGCTCGGCGCTTTAAAAATGGCCGAGCTTGGCCATAGTTATAAAGAAATTTTAAATTTTTATTATCCAAAATTAACAGTCAAAAAGGTTTATTAAAATGAGTCGATTGATAACGATTATGACAATTATTTTTTCTTTAAATGTTCATAGTAAGATAATTCTCATTGATCCTGGACATGGAGGTCTTGAAAAAGGAGCAATTGGTAAAAATGTAAAAATAAACGGTGTCACGACTAATGTTTTTGAGAAGGATATATCTTTCTTGATGGCCCAAAAAGTAAAAGAAAAACTATCAAAAAAACATCAAGTGTATCTAACACGTAGTTTTGATCGAACTCTTTCTCTAGAAGGGAGAGCTGAGCTGGCTCAAAAGCTTGGTGCAGATATTTTTGTTTCGATACATGCAAACTCAAGTGAGTCATCTAAGTCTCATGGGTTTGAGACCTATTATTTAGACAATAATGATAATGAGGCCGTGAAAAAAGTTGTTCGACTGGAAAATAGCGAAGGTACACATAAGCTTGAATCCGATTATTCTGAAAACCCAATGATTCATCAAATTTTGTCCGAGCTGGTTGTTGGCCAAACTGTTCCCTTATCAAAAAAATTAGGAAACTCTATTCATCAATCAATAAAAAAAGGTATTGAATCAAAACACGATATGAAAGATAGAGGCTTGAAGCCAGGACTATTTTTTGTATTGGCCATGAGTAAGGTTCCTGGGGTTTTGCTCGAAATGGGCTTCATCTCAAATTCTGGAGAAGCAAAGAAAATTCATGATGACAAATTCATCGATGACTACAGCTCAGCAGTTTCAGATGGAATTGATGCTTTCCTAAGAAAGTGAATATCTTAAAGAGGACAAAGCGACTGATTACTACTTACTGTAAAAATTGTATTTACATAAGTGGCAGTATTAGCTCCATAAGGAGCTGCAGTCATAATTGTATTTGAAGAAATGATATTGTTTGTAGAGCAGTTTAAGTTATCTGCAACAGTTATTCCGCTTGGTGTTGAAAAGTCGCTATAGCTTCTTCCTGGAGTTAGGAGTGATCCAAATTCACAGAATGAAACGATTAAATTAAATGCGGCCGTACCAGAAGAAGTTGTGACTTTCTCTAATATCATAATGTCGTTATAGCTAGAGAATCCAACGTAACGACTCTTATCGACAAGTGAACCGCTGGTTGTTCCTGATTGCCAATTTGCTTGAATGTTAGATCCGTTTACAGTGCCACCTGAGGTTGTATAGTACATTTCAGCGATTCGTGCTCCACTGCACGGATATTTTGCGTACATGGTCGCGAGATTATTAGAGTTAAGCGTCCCAATTTGTCCACCTGTTGTACCTCCTCCACTTGAAGAGGGAATCTGACTCGTGTCGACCACATTGTCATTTCCACACCCAAAAGTGAGCAACAAGAAAAAAACTAATAAAGAGGATGACGATAATTTCATTTTTAATCCTTAGTACTACTAGGAAATTTATCGACCTTTTACCTAAATAACTTAAATTTTTTAGTGTAACGAATTTAGTTTATACTTGATTTATCTTCTCAGGAGTTAATTTATTGAAAATAGTACTGTTTCTAGATTATCATATCTATCATAAAGTTTAATTAAAACTCAACTCAAGGAATTAGAAATGCAATTAGTAAAAAAAATTAGTTTAGGAGCGCTATCTTGTCTGCTTCTTGCTTCATGTATGACGGATGATCAACTAAAAGAAAAGATGACAAAAATTATTAAAGAAAACCCATCAATTGTTTTAGAGTCAATTAAAGCAAATCCAGCTGAATACTTAATGACTTTTCAAGATGCAGCGAAAAATGCTCAAAAAGACATGGCCGAAATGAGAGCAAAAAAAGAGAAGCAAGAATTAGAAAAAACTTATGATAATCCATTAACACCAATAATTAGAAAAGATGAGCTGATCAGAGGGCCAAAAAATGCTCCACTAACTTTGGTTGAATACTCTGATTTTGAATGTCCATTTTGTAAGAGAGGTTACACCACAGTAATGGAGCTTATGAAAAAGTATGGTAACAACATTCGATTTGTATATAAGCACTTGCCACTTTCTTTTCACAAACAAGCGAAGCTAGCATCTCAATATTATGAAGCGATGAGACTTCAGAAAGATGACCTTGCCTTTAAATTTCACGATGAAGTGTATAAAAATCAAGGCAAATTAAAACAAGGTGAGAAATTCCTTTCTAAGTTAGCAAAGGATCTTGGTGCGGATATGACTAGGCTGAAAAAAGATGTAACGTCTAAAGACGTACTAGATAGAATTGAACAAGACGAGAAAGAAGCAGCATCTTTTGGAATGCAAGGTACACCAGGATTTGTATTAAATGGTGTTCCTGTAAAAGGTGCATATCCGACAAGTCATTTTGAAGGAATTGTTGAAGAATTAAAAAAGAGAGGAAAGATTAAGCTTTAATCACCGATCTTTTAAGTCAAGATATGTCAAAAACCCCACGGAATGTGGGGTTTTTTTATGGAAAAAAAATCCAACTAGGAAGATATTTCACCACAAAATACCCCATCTTGTTTGTCATACCGGCAAAATGTATAATTTTTGACATAAGCAGAGGTAAAAAAATACCTCCAAATTAATCTGAGTTAGGAAATACTATGGCCGATGAAAATATTGAGGAAGGACTTGCTGACATCAAACCAGAAAAAGGTATAGGTGGTGACAAGTCTGTAAGTAGAAGTCCAATATTAATTGTATTGTTAACACTTAATCTTTTGATGTTGGGTGGACTTGGTTTTATGCAGTGGCAACTTTTTACAAAATTAAATGAAAAAGAAAGTATACAGGATGTTGTTTCTGCAGATATGTCTGCTGCTGAGGGCATTGTTAAAAAAGCTTTTAAAAAAGATGATGGCATACTCGTGACCCTGGATGGTTTCACTGCGAACTTAGCTCAGGGAGATGGCCCAAGAAGGTTCGTTAGGCTAGAAGCTGTATTAAAATTTGATAAAAAACATTCCCAAAAAGAATTTGATGCAAGAAAGCCTCAGATTAGAGACACCATTATCAGTATTTTAAACTCTAAAAGGCCGAAAGATCTGCTAGAGAAACAAGGCAAAGAATATTTGAAAGAAGAAATAAAATCGTCCATAAATAATTTCATGATTGATGGAACAGTTACGGACGTATTTTATGTTGGTTTTCAAATAAACTGAAAATGAAAATCACTTAGGATGAGTGATTTAATTCCCAGGAGGGGAAATGGCACAGGTTTTAAGCCAAGAGGAAGTAGATGCTCTATTAAGTGCAGTTAATGAATCAAGTGAAGCCAGCGGCGATGAGGATTTTTCTGACGAGATAGTTGATGATGGTCTACTGATTCAAACTTATGACTTAACAAATCAAGACCGTGTTATTCGCGGTCGAATGCCTATTCTGGAAATCATCTATGAAAGGTTTATTCGATCCTTTCGTGTGTCTCTGTCAAATTCACTACGAAAAATTTGTTCTATATCAATGATCTCGACTGACTTATTGAAGTTTGGTGAGTTTGTTAACACTCTTCCCATTCCCTCATGTATGTGCATCATGCGATTTAATGAATTAAGAGGGCCAGTGCTTCTTGTTTTTGAATCAAAGCTAGCTTATGCAATTATAGATTCTTACTTTGGTGGGACAGACCGACCATTTAGTAAGCTTGAGGGAAAAGAGTTTACTCAAATAGAATTGTCATTCATGAAAAAAGTAATGGATATGGCCATTCTTGACTTAGATGAAGCGTGGGCGCCAGTTCACCGAGTTGATGCTCAGTACTTAAGAACAGAAGTGAATCCACAATTTGTGGGAGTGGTTCCACCTTCAGATGTGATTATTGCTCAAACATTTGAGGTTGAGTTTGAATCGGCGTCAGGGACAATTATGATTGTTGTTCCGTATTCTACAATAGAGCCAATCAAACAGAAATTAGCATCAAGTTATCAGACTGATAATGAAATGGCAGATAGCATTTGGACAAATTCAATGAATGCTCATCTCAAAGAGTCGCAAACAGAAATAACAATCGAGTTAGGTAAAACAGATATGACTATTGGTGACCTGATGACTCTTGAAAAGGGAGATGTAATTCCATTAGATCAGGAAGTATCCGGAAGTGTAAACGTAAATATTGAAGGTGTAAAAAAAATGGAATGCCTAATTGGTACTCATAAAGGCAATCGGGCCGTGCAAATTACAAAAGTTTTGAACGAGGAATAAGGAGTAAGCAATGAATGCTGAAGTTGATAAAAAAGAAGAAACAGATGAACAAGAAGAACGAAGAAATATCGCGAAGATTGAAGTAGATAAAATTTTAGATAAAGTAAAAGTTGGTGATAATTCATTAAATAAACTGAAAGTTCAAAATCTTGATTTTATCTTAGATATTCCTCTTAAAGTCACAGTCGAGCTGGGGCGGACTAAAGTATACGTAAAAGAGTTACTTCAATTGGGGCAAGGTTCTGTAGTTGAGCTCGATAAGCTCGCTGGGGAGCCACTAGAGATACTTGTAAATGACAAGCTTATTGCCAAGGGAGAGGTAGTTGTCGTTAATGAAAAGTTTGGAATAAGACTGACGGACATCATTTCACCAATAGAACGTATAGAATCTTTAAGGTAGGTATCAAATGAAAATGTTAATAGCATGTATTCTTTCTATTTTATTCTTCCAAAATGCTAGTGCAAAAATAGATGTAAAAGATGCATTTTTTAAAGTGGATAAAAAAGGTGAGTTTAGTCTAAATGTGATCACCGACAAAAAGGTAATAAAAATTCCTACAATGTCTGTGAAAGATAATATCCTTCAGGTCGAGTTGGACAATGCTATTGTTTGGCCAAAAATAAATAAAAAATTTAGTTTAGGAAAAAAAGATATTGAACTTAGTGCCTACCAGTTTAATAAAAATATTGTCAGATTACGAGTGACTTATCCAAAAGGTGAAAAAATAGAGTTTGAAAAACTAAGGCATAAAGTAAAGGGCAATAATTTATTATATAGTGGTAATATCCGTGCTCCTGGCAACAAGGATGAATATCACGCAAATTCATATGATGAATCATATCTCAATAAACTAATTAAAGAGCGTGAGTCTAT
>JAURQB010000038.1 GCA_030836365.1 Bdellovibrionota bacterium
TGAGGCAATGATCGGGTTTTTTCCAAGTTCTTTTTCATCATCGCTGTGCCAGGCAGCATAATCTTTTCCGGATTCATATAAATTAACAAGAGCGCTATTGAATCTATGCTTTGTTATTTCTTCAGTCTGAGATTTGATCTTTTTTAAAAATGGAGTCCAAGAGTTTGGGGACATCAAGATGGAGGAATACTTATAAGTTAAGTTTTTATTATCTGCATACCAAGAGTGATAGCGTGGAATAGGGATCTCCTTACCAAAAATCTGAATATTATCTTTTTGCCAGTTAATATCATTTTGCAATTGAACAAAAACGGAATCATCTAATTGAAGAGCATTTTCATATAGAATTACTTGGCAATTATTTTTGTTAATTATCTCTGTTTGTTTCATTGCTAAAAAGAAGTAGGAGGGCAGAAAGCCCTCCTGGGTTGATAAATATTATCTTGCGTAGCTAAAGTAAAAACCACCTAAGTGCTTTTGATGTCCTTTATGCCCATGTCCATGTCCGTGTCCATGCCCATGTCCGTGTCCATGTCCATGTCCATGTCCGTGTCCGTGTCCATGTCCATGTCCGTGTCCGTGTCCATGTCCGTGCCCATGTCTTGGTGGTTTTTGCTCATGGTTATTTTTGTGGGGATTTCTTCCATGGGGAGGCTTTTGCCCGTCTTGAGGTGGTTTGTGGCCGTCACATTTACCTACTTTATAGAAGTCACCGTAGTATAAAACTTGATCAGCTGTTCTGATGTAGGTTCCTCTAAAAGAGAGAGTTTTTTTCTTTCCATTTCTCTCCGTTTCAAAATCAGCAACAAATACTTTTCTTCCATTTTCATCAAATGAATGAAATTTATCTGTGCGCCATTCAACTTTTTGACCACGTAAAACAACTTCTCCTTCTCCGCGCGCAGGAACTTCTAGAGTCATCTCTCTTATTGCAAGCTCGTCCTCAGGAGTTGCATAAAAAATCTTCCCTGAAACTTCTGTGGCCATCGCGTTTGCACTTAATAGCCCTAATAAAACTAACCATTTCATAAAATCTCCTTTTTTATTATGAAGGTTTAAAAAACCTGTTGGTTGTATTGTTCTACGAATTCAAATGCTTCGTATTTTCCTTTGTCGTTGCGCCGGATTTTACTGGCAACATACTTATTGTCATGAGTGTAGTAAAAGATCATTTTTTCTAAATCAACCTCTTGATACAGTTTTGTTTTCTCGTCTATTAATAGCTCTGGGAATCGATCATAGCCCATGGTTAATGGTATATGTGCCCAAGTTGTTCCAGGAATAAGATCTCCGCAGAAAATAAGATCCGCTGAATCTGTTTGAACAATTGTATGTAATTGTCCTGGAGTGTGTCCGTTAGATTGAAAAAATCGAAAATGATTTTTTATTTCATCTGGTAATGAATTTTCATTATCTGGAGATATTTTGATGAGCCTTTCTGACTTCTTTAGTGAGTCGATCATTTGGGGAATGAAAGATGCTCGATCTCTTCCATGTGGATTCGTTGCGCGATCCCAAGCATCAACGCCAACAATGAACTTAGCGTTTGGAAATAGTAAAGAAGAGTGTTCAGGGTCTTCTTTATATGGTGGTAAAAGCCCTCCCGCATGATCAAAGTGTAGATGAGATAAAATGACGTAATGGATATCTTCGTGAGTTAATCCATATTCTTGAAGGGACTCTAATAGGACGTGCCGATCATTTGGAGTTACACCATAACGGTCTGCGAGTTTGGGTTCAAAAAAAGCTCCGATTCCTGTTTCAAGAAGTATGTTTATTTCGTTGATTTGAACGAGCATTCCTCGACAGGCAAGCTCTATTCGGTTTAGGTGATCTGGTTTTAACCAGCGCTCCCACATGGCCTTTGGAGCATTTCCAAACATGGCACCACCATCTAATAATTGGCGATTGCCCTCAATGCTCGAAATTTGAATTGCGCTCATAAAAACTCCGTTTTTTAGGCGAAAATTATTTCATAAAAAAAAATCATTGGCCCAATTAAATGGGCCAACAATTAATGTCAAATTATATCAACCTCTCCATTAGGATAGAGAGGCGAGATAGAGTTTAACTACAACCAAATTGGGGTTTTGATTAATTTGGATGTATCGTAATGGTGTTTTGCTTCAAGTCTTTCAAGAATGTCATTGTAGAGAGATTCTGGTAGCTCTTTTGTTCTAGAAAGAATCCATAAAAATTTTCTTTTTGGCTCTCCAATAACTGCGTATTCATAGTTTTCACCTAGTTCGATGATCCAATAGTTACCAGCAAACCAACCGTATCTTCCAAAAAATGGAACGAAAGATACTTTAAGTTTTGAGTTTGTCGTTTTGTCAGCAACTCTTGCATATCCATTCGCAACTTTTACCGTTCCGTCTGATTTTCTTTGGCATGAGTTTTTTACTTCAATGTAAGAACCATTGTTTGTGTACTCTGCCGTTGTTCCCGCACATTCTTTTTGGAAGTTATTTGCATATCTTGATATTTCATACCACTTTCCAACGTACTGCTCGAGATCTACATGTGAAACAGACTGAAGCTCCGTGGATGCCATTGCTTGAAGCGATAAAGCTAATAAAATTGCGCTAAAGATTTTCATTTGATTTTCCTTTGTTTAAACTGTGCGCAAAGTATAATGAACAGCTAACTTTGTCTATTTTTGCAAAGAGTTATGAATACCAAATATCAAATGGTTGGCACCATTATTCTTATACATTGGCCAGACATGAATTACTTTATTTTAAAAATGGCCTAGGATGCAGAAATTAAACTGAAATAGGGTGAAAAAGTTGAACTCAATACAAATAAAAGGTGCACGAAGCAACAATTTAAAAAATATCGATGTCGAAATTCCCTTGAATAAAATAACCTGCGTTGCAGGCCCTAGTGGATCAGGAAAATCATCCCTGGCCTACCACACTCTTTATAGTGAATCGAAGCGGCGATTTTTAAATTCACTTTCAAATAGTGATAAGTTTTTTTGGGATACACCAAAAACAGTTGATGTTGATTCTATTTCGCCTGTTCTTCCTGTGTGGGGACTTTCTCAACATAATCCCATTATGGGATCTCGACATGTTGTCAGTGACGTTTTAAACATAACTAGTTCTATACAATATGTTTTCCACCTTTTAGGTTCACAGTTTTGTCCTCATTGCTCTAGCGTTTTGGAAAAAAAGAAAATTTCAGTAGAAATAGAAAAATGTTACCAGAAAAAAAACCTTGATGAAAAAGATGTCATCCATTTGATGATTAACTATGGTGATTATTTTGATCACTTCAACGGCCAACCACCTATTAGAGGCGTGAGCGATGAGGGGGCGATTGCGCCCTTTGAGCCGGGAATGGATATTGTTGAGTTAAAAAGATTTCGCTATAAAAATATAAAGGATGTTGAGAGTTATTTGAGTGAGTTTGATCAGCAGTTTTCTCATGTCTTTACATTTTCAGAGCATGATAAAAAGTGCCATGAGTTTCGTGATGTCGATGAACTTGGATGTTCAAAATGTGCTCTCAAATTTGAAAAAATTCATGACCTCAAGGAACTCGATCCAGGTAGCCCTGTCGGTGCATGTACAAGTTGTGAAGGGCATGGAGCAACTCTTGATGTTGATTATAAAAAAATTGTACGAGATTACTCATTAAGTATAAGTGAAGGGGCAATCCACCTACTTAACTATAAGCATTTTGAACATTTTCTGCCTGCTCTGATGAAAGAGTTAAAAAGCAATGGCTTTGATGTTCATGCACCATTTAATGAATTGTCAGATGAGGTTTGGGAGATAATAGAGTCTCCTGCGGGTAATTATCCTGGACTTCTGGCTTTAATTGATTACCTCGAGTCGAAGAAATATAAGAAATCTGTTCGTATCTATTTAAGAGGTTTTAAAAGTGAGTTTACCTGCGAGATGTGTAATGGTGTCCGATTAAAATCAGCCGCTCTTGGCAAAACAATCTTGGCCGACAATAAAAAAATAAACTTAAAAAAAGTCTATTCTTCACGCATTGAGGACCTACATAAAATTTTCAAGCAAATTCTAAAAGAAAACTCTAAAAATAAAGCAACGACACAAATTAAACAGGCCATTGATCATTTAAAAATGGCTGTAGATTTAGGTCTTGGGCATCTGCTTGTTAATCGGAAAGCAAAAACCTTATCTGGCAGTGAGTATCAACGTCTGTTACTGGTAAAATATTTTGGACATCAGGGCAGTGGTGGATTTTATATATTAGATGAACCATCATTAGGTTTGAGTGAGGCATATCAAAAAGTTGTATTGAATTATTTAAAAAAGCTTCAAGAGAGAGAGAATACAATTTTGCTCGTCGAGCATTCGACATTTTTCCAAAAAAATTGTGATGAGTTAATAATTATGGGGCCAGGCTCAGGTAATGCCGGAGGAGAAATAATTTTTCAAGGTAATCCGAAGAAATATAAACATGAAACCGAAGAGATTGTGAGTGAAAAATGGAACAAGGCCAAGTCAAAAGATTTCTTGAGTGTTAATAAAATTAAAGGCCCATATTTAGAGGAAAAATCGTTTCGCATCAAAAAAGGTATACTAACCTGGATACATGGAAACCCGGGAAGTGGTAAAACGTCCTATATGCTTCATGGACTAGCTAATAGCTTAAATTACCAATTTGAAGGTAAATATCTTTTCGATACTGAAGTTGAGTGTGATGAAATTCTCAATGCTGATGATTATGAGGGCGTGCATTTTATTGATTCAAATCTTGGGAAAATTACGAGTCGATCGACGGTTGGAACCTATGTTGGTCTATTGCCACTGATCAGAAAAATATTCTCCAGCACAAGAGAGGCTAAAGTAAATGGTTTTCTCGATGGCCATTTCTCCTGGAATTCTCCGCTCGGGCAATGTCCTACATGTGAGGGAAGTGGTGTCCGAGTGATCGATCTTCACTTCTTAGAGGATCTGGAGTTTGTTTGTGACGCCTGTGAGGGAAGGAAGATTAAAATAGGCCCAAGTGAAATTAAAGTTGGCCCCTATAGTTATCATGATGTTGTTAGCCGAGAGTTAAGTAGTGTAATTGGCGCACTAGATTTAACAAGTAAAGGTAAAAGGATTTATGATTACTTGACTCTGTTACAACTAAATTACCTGTCGTTGGGACGGAGTTTAAACACTCTTTCTGGTGGAGAACGTCAACGACTTAAATTATTTACATTGCTTCAAAAGAAAATTAAGAATTCAATTCTCTTTTTTGAAAACGTCTCATTTGGAATATCAAATAAAGAAATTCATAACTTTTCTTTTGTTTTTGAGCGGCTTCGAAACGATGGAAATACCATCATTTTAATTGATTCATCACCAGAATTTTCTGAAATGAGTGACGACGAAATTATTATTTAGTTATTGCTAATTATTTTTTGTTTTTCTTTTTATTTATTTTTCTGAAATAAGTAGCATTGATGAATTTTTTTATTATTAAAGTCTGCAGGTATGCTTTTCTCTGTTAAATTTAATAATTGGTAGGAATCCTGATTTAGAAAACAATCATCTAGTTTAAAGTCTCGTTTGTTGCAACTGAAATATAACTTTCCATTTGGAGATAGTTTTTTTAGGCACTCATTGATTAAAAAGATATGGTCTTTTTGAACATCAAAATAATTATCCATTTTTTTTGAGTTAGAGAAAGTTGGTGGATCGCAAATGATGAGATCATAGACTTCTGTAATTTCTGGTAGTGCGTCCAAAATGTCCATCGCAATAAATTTGTGTTGATCAAGAGGAATATTATTTTGAATAAAATTTTCTTTTCCCCAATCAAGATATTTTTGAGAAAGGTCGATGCTTGTCACCTCAGTCGCCCCGCCAACGGCGGCTGCCGTAGAGATGGAGCAAGTGTAACTAAAGAGGTTTAATACGCGCTTGTCATTCGTTTCTTTTTTGACCCATTTTCTCAGAGGGCGGTGATCTAGAAATAATCCCGTATCAATATAATCCGACAGGTTTACCTTAAATTGAATATCCTGTTCCGTAATAAAGAGCTCTTTATTTCGGGAGCTAAACTTAGCGTATTTTTGGAATCGATCTTGATTTTTTCTTCTCTTGAGGTAGATATTTTCAATATCGGGAAATATTTTTTTTAGTGCTTCAAGGAGCTCATCTAGATTTGTTTTATTTTCATCAATTTTGTCATTCCGTCTGTCATGGATAACAATGTTGCTCGCATAAATATCGGCCATAAAAGGATACTCGGGAATGTCTAAATCATAAATGCGATAGGCCTCTGTTGACGATTGAACGCCACGTGATTTCAGACGTTTAATGTTTTTTCTTATTCTATTTTCAATCATAGTCGTTATCGCTTTTTGCTTAAATTTTTAATTTTATGCTTATATTAAATTGATGCGAGTTGACAACAGGAAGTCTGGCCCGATACATTTTCGGCATGAAAAGAATTCCTTGGTTTCTCAACCCCGTCCTTATCTTTGTCGGCAGTCTCGTGGCCGTGATTATTTCATTGATTCTTTTTATTTATTGGTCGTTGAAGGCTAAATTTGGAATTGAAGACTTTATTCAAAAATTTAATTTAAATCAAGATCCACTGCTTGAACTAAATACCTGGATCACTATTTTTACTCTCAGCATTTTAGTTTTTGTGATCATTGTGGGGATATCGATTATCTACGTTTATTATCAAAAGACGATTAATCTCTACAGGTTGCAAAATAATTTCATCAATAACTTTACTCACGAGCTTAAAACTCCATTAACATCGATTCGTTTATTTTTAGAAACAATGAAAAATCATGAGTTAAATAGAGAAGATCAGATAAAATATTTAGATTATATGCAAGATGATACCTCAAGGCTTGGTGGAATTATTAATCATATATTAAGCACGGCAAAGATTGAGTCTAATTCATATTCAAAAAAAATGGAGAGAGTGAATTTAATCGCACTAATTGAAGATCTTATTTCAAATAATCCTCAGTTATCTAAAAGCATAGACTTTAAACTTCAATCAGCTGAGCAATTTTCGATCAATGGTGATATAGAGTTACTAGAAATGCTTTTTTTAAATATCATTACAAATTCAATTAAATATAATGAATCTGATTTACCATCGTTATCTGTTGAAACAAAAAGAGAAGGAAGAAACTTTGTGATTATGTTTCACGATAATGGTATCGGGATAGCATCAGATCAATTAAATAAAATTTTTAAAAAGTTTTATCAAGTTGGTGATAGTTTAGATGTGAGTGCGAAAGGTTCAGGACTTGGTCTGTTTTTATCTCAAATGATCGCTCAAATGCACAAACTAAAACTTTCTGTCACGAGTGATGGTGTCGGCCATGGCTCGACATTTATTCTCAAATGCCCCCAATCTCAAGAGCTAAGGAGTTCGCCATGAAAGCAAAAATCTTATTAATCGAAGATGAAGCACATATCGCTGAGGGAATAAAAATAAATTTAAATCTCTCTGGTTATGACGTTTCTGTGGCAAAGGATGGAATGATTGGACTTGAAATGTGGGAAAAAGAAAGTCCAGATCTTATTATTCTAGATATTATGATTCCGAAAATTGATGGGCTTAGTTTGCTCAAGCAGATTCGAAAAACTGACCTGGAGACACCAATTCTTGTTTTGTCTGCGAAAGACAGAGTAGAGGATCGAATAGAAGGACTTAGTTATAAGGCAGATGATTACATCTCTAAACCATTTCATTTAAAAGAGCTTCTTCTTCGTATTGACGCATTATTAAGCAGGGCAATGAGAGGAACTGAACAGCTTAGAGAGAAAGTGATATCTTTTGGAGAGAACCTTGTTAATTTGGATACGCTTAAGGCGCAAAGTGGTGAATCTAATTTTTTCCTAACCGAGCAAGAGGGAAAGCTGTTTCATTACATGGTTAATCGAGAGGGCCGGTTTGTGGCAAGAGAAGATTTACTTCGTGATGTTTGGAAGTATCAGGGTGAAGTAAACTCTCGAACGGTTGATATATTTATTTCAAGGTTTAGAAAATATTTTGAAAAAGACCCAAAGAAGCCTCAGTTTTTTCATTCAAAGAGAATCAAAGGCTATATGTTTCAACGTTGACTTAGTGAAATAGTGACCAGTTAGAAAAGAGATCAATGCCCATCACGCTTTTTAGTTGATATACCAAAAAAAGAAAAAGGACGAGAAAGGTTAAGTCCAAAATCTTTGTTGTAATTCTTTCAGCGATTTGTTGCATTCAGGGATACTAGCATTCATACAGATTATCTTTTTAGATATTGTAAAAATTACATCTCTAAAAAGCTTCTAGGATGCGTATTTCCTGAATAAACTTCCTCTTTTCACTGGCAGGTCAATGTCGTCCTTAAGCTATCGGTGTGCTTGCATGAGTCTGTAATACAGTTAAAATCATCAACGCAGGTTTCCCCCAGTTCCAACTTATGATTTACGAAATATAAGGCTGTATAGTTGTTAAGGCTTTCATCTCGTACCACGTGTGGGGTAGCTCCGTAAACATTTGGTATGCCATATTCATAGTAAGTAAAGTCATTAGTTGAAGGGGTCTGGCAATTGCGATCTAAAAAGAACTCAAACTTCATATGGAACTTTAGTTGGATTGAGTTGTTTATATCTTGAATGGGAAACTTAAGATGGGGATCTAGATAATATTGTGTTGCCGTCATTGCTGAACATGGAGTCTCGTAAAATTGAAGAGAAAATGGATTCTCTCCATCATACTCGTACATTTTAATCTTCATACTTAGAACTGCTCCAGATTTAATTTCCGCTCCTATAGGACAATTTTCATTATTTAGGACACCTCCCTGATCTATTTTTACATTGCAAGGGCGAAAAAGAATTTTCATCGGAGTTGTTTTTCCTTCAGGAAGGATAAATTCCCTGTCGATAAACTCTGAGGTTAAAAAATTATCATCACTAAGCACTGGAGATATTGTTCTTGTCCCGCCAAAACTTAGGTCAATTGGCATAAAGAAAGCTTTTTCGGCACTGATATTTTTAGTTATTGATGTTCCCTCGTCGTTATTTTCTTCTATAGCCATCTTAAGCCCATAAACAATGTAACCGGGGTGATTTGGTAGGGCCAGATTAAATTGTTTATTAATTGAATCGATCCAAAAAGATCGATAGAAATTTGTTTCTTTATTATAGATATGCAGCCAGTAGAAATTTTTTATATTAGTGCTTTTTTGAATTGAGGGTAGTTTGATCTGGAGGTTGGTTTGATTAAAATTTTCCCTTCCGCATGAAAGAGTACTTAAAAATAGAAATAGAGTGATGATTTTATTCATATTGAACACCAAAGGAGATACCGGCCATATGTTGTTGATATGCAAACGTTTCTTTATCTTTACTTAACTTTCTTTCATATCGATATTTAAATTCTAATTGGAAATATTTTTTAAAGAGAAACTCATATCTAATTTGGGGGGCAATCGTTACTTCATAACCTCGTGTGTCTCTCATTTTTTTTGTGTCGATAATGCTCATCATACCACTAGTTGTTAGGATGTTTTTGTTATTAATTTTCATCTTGTGGGTGAGTGTTCCAGATAACTGCATATTTGAAAATTCTGGAGTATTTAAGTACTCACTATATTTCATTTCACCTTGAAGGAAAAAAATGAGGTATTGATTAAAGCTATAAGGAATAATGGAGTTAACCGCATAAATATTTTGATCGTTTAGTCCCGTAAAATTTGTTAGTTTTTGGTAAGATAATTCAGTGGCGGGTGCAAGACCTAATAATTTGAACTGCCCACCAAGCATTACTGATACTGTTCTTGTGTCAAATTTCAACGTGCCGTCTAGCGTGTTGTTCATGTTTTGCTGATCAAAACCAGTAGAAATCCAAAGAGGGAGAAAAATATTCTTAAACGGTTTTTCAATCAGAAATTTATTTTGAAAGCCTATTGTTAGGCCATCAAATCTCGCAATATTAGGATCTTTTTGCTCCAAATGATATTGATGATTAACAAATAGATTAACGGTATCCTGGAGCTTATATTTACTGATCGTGGGAAAATGATATCGAAGTCCCAAAGCCGAATTAAATAGTCCAGAGTCAGAATTGTTATTTTCAGTCGGCTCAATGGATTGATAGATAACGTTAGTGTTATACTCAAAATACTGATCAAATGTGATTAAAAGAGGAGAATCATTTACTCCATCAAGATATTTATTTTTGATGAATTTAATATCACCTTTAATGATATTCGTTAATGGAAGGTTTGGGGCAGACTTTATGGCACGAACCATTTTTGGTAATACTTTTTCTCTAATCACTTTTTTTGATAACTTTTTCGTTTTTATATATCCATCAAGATAGAGAAGTCCCGTTTGGTGATGGGCAGCTTGGATAAAACTTAAATCAGGAAAGGCCGTATCATGAATTTGTGCAAAGTAATTTTTGGCATCATTGTAAAGTCCAAGCTCTTTGTGGATGGTTCCAAGGTAGTATAAAGAGGCATCAGGTTTATAATTTTGTTTCACGCTTTTTTTAAAAAAATTAGCCGACAGCTTTCTTTCTTCTTTTGAATAATAGGCTTGGGCGATAAGGTAATTTACATCAGGATGATTCTTAAAGTTTTTCACACGTTTTAAAAAATTAATGGCCACATCATACTGATGAAGGCGAAAAGCTGAAATGCCAGCCAGGTAGTTTTTCTCATCACTGTTTAAGTTAGTGGCTGAGGAGTTGATATGCTCTAGAACACCTTCATAGTCACCTTCTGAGAACATATTGCTTATTGTTGCATTCGCAGATGAATATAAAATAAAAAAGATAAAATTCAGTAGGATAAAATTTTTCATTCTTTCTCGGAAATGTTGATGATCAAGTTGGTTGTATTGCTTAAGTTATTTGTGTTCGTGTTATTTTGTTGAGAAATTTCATCTTGTATGTTGTTGATGACATTAGTTGTATTACTATTTGTATACTCGTTAAACTGTTTGAAACCATCTTTAATTTCTTTATTATTGTCGGAGATTAACCTCTCTTTTTTGATGAAGTTTTTTGGGATATGGTTAATTTTTGGGATTGTTGTATCGATTTTTTTGATGGGAATAAACTCACCTTTAATTGGGTCAAGCTTTAAATTATTGGGTGGAATATACTCCCCGGTTTTTGAGTCTACTGTGCCGACAAGAGGACTTGGACTATAACTTTGTTGATCGTCGTTAAAAGATGATTTTGAGTCGGGCTCTATATATATACCACTTTTTGCATCAAGATATCCTCCCGAAGCCGGTGCAAATTCCTTGGTGCTTTCATTATAAAATCCATCAGTATTTTTTATCTTTGGAAGAGCGACTTTTATCTTTGTGATGGTACTTGATTCAAACGACTTTCCTGGCACTCCGGGAGGGATAATTGAACGGTAGTTTTTATGTTGTGTTTTATTTTGTGGAGCTTGTGCAAAAGAAGTATTTTTTTTAAGAGCAGGTTACTGCTTGACAGATATTTTTGTTGGAACATTAATTGTACCCGTTTTTAAATTATTCGCAGAGTATTGTCCTTTTAGAACTTCATAGGTAGATGATTGAGAGAGTGCATTATCTAAATCACTATAGCTAAACTTTGATGATTGAATTTTTCTGAAACCAACGACTCCCTCATAGGTAAGAACAGAGGAGATTCGGTTTTGCGTATTGTAGGTAAATTGAAAATCAGTTCCCCTCACACCCAGTGCTGCCGTTTCCGACTTAACGATAAGACTATTTTCTTTATTCATCGGATTATTATTTACCTTCGCGCGCATGACTCCTTTTAGTAAGTGAATAAGGTTTTCATCCTGGCCAATATAATGTTCAATGACCATTTCCGATGATGGTGCGACGGTGATTGTTGCATCATTGATCATCGCAATTTTGACAACACTTGACTTGAGTGTTCGAACAGTATCTCCTTGATATACCTCGGAGTCCATTGATAGAGATGTTCCATTACGAAAAGCACTGCCGCGAAGATATTTTACGATACCAACAGGGAGTATTTCGTCGTCAATAATATCTTCGTTCGCACTTTCTACGGCATACAAGCGAGCGCAAAAAAGAAGAGCGATTGTAGGGATGATAAAAAATTTCATTCCTTATATGGTAAACGAATCCTATTTAATTTGTAAGGCAAAAAAAAGCCTCACATAAAGTGAGGCTTTTGAAGCTTTGATTTTATTTTATATTAAAAATAGTAAATGAGTGAAACACTCGGGATTGGGTAAATCCCAATTTCGTTTCCAAGCATTAAAACAACTGGAAGCTCAATTGCGAGTCCAATGTTTTGGCCTAGAGAGAACTCCATTCCAATACCTACACCAATGTTAATTGTGTTGTTTCTATTCCATTGCTCTTCAAGTCCTGCGCATGGGTCAACATAATCTTCACCAGGTTCTTGTGGTTTAGAGTAGTCACATCTGTCCCAATCAATTGAGTAATTACCTCTTAGGTAACTAGAGATACCACCAATCGCCATAAATCTAGTTTTCTTGGTGGCGTGTAGAGTTCGCATGAAGTTTGCTCCGAGGCTGACAAAATAACTTGTTGATGAAGCCCATGGAATTCCAGTGAATTGATAGCCCCATTTGTTAGCTAAATGACGCCTGTAAGAAATACCGAGTCCAGTGATTGCACCTGCTGCAAAACCCATCCCTGTTCTACTGTAGTCAATTTCATCATCACCACCATCATCTTCAGAATTGATAATTTCAATATTTGATGGGCTTACTTCATCTGCAACTTCTAGAGATGGTGCAATGCTGAGGGCCTTTAGCCGCGCGAGTCTTGCCGGAACCTTATCCTTAAGCTCAAAAGTTTTCGCGTCCAAAATTTGAATCATCTCTTCATCTTCGAGCATGGAGTTGTAGCTAAAATCACCATTAATTAGCGTTGATAAGTTTCCTACGACGTGATTTCCATATGCGGAAGGGTACTCTTGAACGATCCATTTATTATTTTCTTTTGTAATTTTTTTGAGAACAAATCTGTTATCAATGACGGCCAATGCAACAACATTTCCTGTGCTCAGAAGCTCAATTTCAAATCGAGCAGAGGTGCTCTCGATAGGAAGGAGGTTAATTTCTTGCTTAAAGTTTTCATCTAGGTCATTTACAAATATAATTTTACCCAGAGGATTGTTTGTTTTTTGAACGATGATTGTGTCACCTGTTTTTGGGTCAATCGCCACATCTTCGACAAATGAAAATGCAGACAAGCTCAGCAGAGCAGCCATTATAAAAGTAATAAATTTCATGTTTCTTCCTTTTTCGGAGTTTTCAATTGTGCTGGGTTTTACGATAGGGAGCCACCAGTGTCAATGTGAATTGTGCAAGTTGTTA
Source organism: Bdellovibrionota bacterium (assembly GCA_030836365.1). Taxonomy (GTDB): domain Bacteria; phylum Bdellovibrionota; class Bacteriovoracia; order Bacteriovoracales; family Bacteriovoracaceae; genus UBA1511. The sequence continues at coordinate 13,319 of JAURQB010000038.1, forward strand.
AAAATACACCTGATCCGTTGTAAAAAATACAGTTAATGAGTGTTTTTTATGAATATTAAGGTCTTTTAGCATAGGTATTGTGAATGAAATCAATACTTTTTTTTATCGTGATACTTTTTGGGCAAGCTTTTGGTTTTTCGCCCCGTTTACCAGAACGCTTTGACCTAAGCGATACATATCTTTCTGAAGGTCTGATTTATCAGGCAAGAGTCGCTCAGATTTACAATACTACAAATATGACCAGAGAGGATATATTTGGGAGGCAGGTTTATGGGAGTAGACGCCCACTGTCTCAAAAACAATTTGATGAAATGTCTGATGAAGTTAGTTTGGGAGTTGATATCTCTTACCGCGAATATGTACAACAGTGGCTGGCCGAAGCAGTTGCTCCTTATTATTTAAAAAAAGTTATTGATATCGCGACAAAGAATCATCAAGTCGATTCGAGAATTATCACAAAAATAACATTGTCGTTGATAGATAAAATGAGAAGAACACACGATCAAGGGTATCAGCTGGATACGATAAAGTTAATTAGAGAGTATATAAAAACTTCGTTAACAATTAGTCTAAAAAAAGAAGATTTTGTGAACCTAATTGAGGGGTTGGGAAAAGATAATGCATTAGTCTTTGATTTTTCTCCTGTTTATAAAGTCGCTGTTGATGAGAATTTTTCTGATGATATTTTCTATCGCAAATGGCTATCTTTTTGTGAAGGTCGTATAGTCAGCTACATTCAATATTTAAGAAGAGTCAATTTTGTTCAAGAGCAGTTGGCGTTTGAGCTTCAGCGAGATCCATTTTATCTTTATAGCAGTTACTCAGGGGATGAAGAATATATTTATTCTCTACTTACTAGAAGCAATGGCCAGCCATTAATGAGAATAAATTATAAGCTAAACATGATAAAGATTAATTTTAAGCCTGAGCAGGTGAAATTTATCGATGATATCAAACAAAGATACACGTCTTTTAATGATGTCGATAAACTACGCAGTTTTTTAAAGAGAAACAAAATTACAAACCGCCAAATGGAGGTAGAGAAATTTAGTCATTTATCATCTCTCTCCTTGTCTGAAATTGTCGAAGATGTAGATGCACCATTTTGGGACCCCATAAGAATGATGAAAGGAGAACTAACTTTCGTTAAAGGCAAATATGTAGGCGAATATTTTGTCGCTCTAGATGTAAAGGAATCTGGTGTATTTACACATTCTATTGACTCAAAGGAAGCGATCAGTGAGATTCGAAAAGAATTGCAGAAGAGAAAGAAAAAAGTTCTGTATTCTCGAATTGTAAAAAGATTAAGCCAAAAATATCCAATACTAATTGATCTGTTTAAATGCTATGGGGATCAAGTTTTATGTTACGAGGATAATTTTCAAGAGCTGATTATCAACAGTCTTGTCCAGTTTAGTAAACAAGGTCTTGAAAGAGAGTACTTAGAAGAGATTAACTCTGACCTATTTGAGAAAGCGCTTTATTAATAAGCTCCTTTTCCTGAAAGAACAGCGGGAATTGTTTTAAATAAGATAAGGATATCACCAATGATGCTACGATTTCTTATATATTCTTTGTCGAGTTGAACTTGCTGTTTGAAAGGAAGGTCACTTCTACCGCTGATTTGCCAAAGGCAAGTGATCCCCGGTTTGATTAGTAGCCTCTTTCTCTCATCAAGAGTGTACTTCGCAACTTCATCTCGAATTGGCGGTCTCGGTCCAACTAAACTCATGTCACCTTTTAAGACATTAAGAACTTGCGGCAATTCATCCATACTTGTTTTTCTTAGCCAGCGTCCGATTTTTGTTACTCTAGGATCTTTTTTTAATTTAAAGATGACGCCATCTTTTGATTCATTGAGGTGAAAAATATTACTTAGCTCTAGTTCTGAGCCTTGATACATTGTTCTAAATTTATAGAAGTTAAACTCTCTTCCTCCGAAACCAACTCTTTTTTGTTTGAAAATAATCGGCCCATAACTATCAATTTTAATTGCGATACAGATAATGATAAACGTAGGGATAAATATTGGTGAAAAAAGTAAAATGACCAGTAAGTCCAAGCCTCTTTTTAAGCCTTGACCCATGATGATGCTCATATTCCACAATAGGTTTTTAAACCTATATTTTAAAACAAAAAATATTTTGTATTTAAACATGTGATAAGTAGAAAAGACGTTCCGATTACTAAGCATTTGAAAATACCTTCGTTTGTGTGAGTTACACTTTACCTTAGTGAATTGGTCGGAATAATAAGAGAGGAGCTTTAAGAAAAATTGAGCGTTTTACTGGTTAAAACGAATACCAACTTTGTATTTAAGTTCTTTTAGATCAATTCTTTTTATTGAGACAACATTTCCCTCTAGGGGAAATGGAGGAGGGTCGTCATTAATTTCTAAAATGATAATTTCGTCTTTTATTTCAAGCTCATGTGGCTTATTTGATAGCAGACTAATTCCACCGCGAGAAATATCAAGAACCTCGTGAAAACTTGTTCCGATAGATTTACCGGCTTTAGAAACCTGCACTTTGGCGACTTGCCCTTTATCCGCTTTTCCTCTCGGTGCGGCACGAAGCTTGGAATATTTTTCCTGGTCCTCTAGCGTTTCTATTTCAATACCGTGCTCATCAAACCTTTTTTGGTTTTTGCGATCTCCGCTTATTTTTTTAAAATTGGGATCTAATGATTCAATTGTTTTATGAATATTAAGCTTCATGTCGTTGGCAACGATGTTAATTTTTTTGGGAAAATGAACTACTAGAAGGTTTTTATGAAAACGCTTAATGGATGACTTAAGAAGCATTGAATCTTTTTCTGAATAGACAAAAATTTCCGCGCTCTCAGAACAATACTCAGATAGAGGCTCATTTTGATGATGACTGATAAGACCTATTTCATGATCAACAAGGTTTGAGTGTTGAACATGGCAAAAAAATAGCTTTCTTTCTGGCCCGCCATTGATCTTCGTCCAAATTAAAACAGGGTCTTCATTTTTTTTTAATGCATGGAAATAATCAAGGATTTTCAACTCATCCATGATTATACGTGTTTGTTCAGCCAAATATTACCTCACTCATTCAAGTAATATTATAGCGATATTTTAGAAAATAGTTGAAAAAATATTTTAGTGGTGTCCTGCTTTTTCGCCTTCACGTACGACGTCGTGATCGAAAACAGAGTTTGCGTAAACCATAATTATTGGAAGTGATGCCCAAGAAGCTAATAATAAAATTCCTACCCACAGACTTTCGTTCATAAAAATTCCTTCAAATTTGGTTACTTCATAGATTTAGACGAGTTACGCACTTTTGTCCATAGTTGTAGAAAAGTTTTCGTGCTCCTGTCGCTAAACAAATGTGCATCATCGTGGAGTTGCTGTGCTTTTAGTTGCAGCTCTTGATCCTGTGAAAATAGGTAATAGCCTGATTTTTCGTCAATTTCACTATTTTGGTCACAGGAGTCGGGCGCCAGGTGGGGAATTCCGCCGTTAAAGTCTTGCCCTAAGGCCAAGTTTTCTGGGCCAATTTCTTTGCTTAATTCTAAAAACTGAGCAACGAGGCCACGAACGCCACCGTCACAGCCGCCGCACTTTAATGGACAAAGCTCCTGTGATCCTTCGCTCTCTAAAATCATTTCTTCACTGGGGACAAGTCCGATCATGCCTTCATGTTGCTTTATTTCATTAATCATCCACTGCGCGATGCCACGCTCGGCTTTATAGTATTTTCGAAGGGCCGTGTGGGTAAACAAATATGGCTGTCTTGAGCGTTTAAGGATTTTCATCGCCTTGGAGACATAAAGATCACTGCCGTGGGTGAGGTCAATCCAAACTTTACGCTTAATTAATTCCTGAAGTAGCCATTCACCTTTTTTTGTCATGCCTTTAAAGTTAATTTTGACACCCTCGGAGCGCAACGGGCTGATTAGTTTAGAGAGGTTAAGAAATGATTTTCGAAAGCCGCGCATATAAGCGGCTCCTCCAAAATGGGTGTTGCTTAAGTGAACGGGAGTAACAATACTAATTCCTCGCTTATCGATAAAGTAGTCTAGATCCTCTTCACTCTCTAATACATGCTCAGCACCCTCAAGTGAGAGAACGAGAACACGTTTATTTTTTTCCAGTGCCTCCCTTGCCTCATTGGCGTCTCTGGCAATGATCCAATTTGGGTTGTTTTGAATAAACTCATGGGCCTCAGTAATTTGGCGATCAATTGCTTTTTTAGGGCCTCCGCTAAAAAGTGAAAGAATAGGGTGAGTGTAGAGCGCCACCACGAGAATATCAATTTCTGACTCAAGCAGTGCTTGTTCAGTGAGGTTACTTTTAAGCAGAGTTTTATAGCTCTTGGATTTGGCGTCGGAAAAAAAACTACCCTGAAATAAAGGGCCAATTCCATGTTTCATAAAAGGGTGCGAATGAAGATCAATGCCCGCGCAAAAGGCATTAGAAATAAATAGAGTTAGAAAAAATAAAACAGTTTTCATTTTTCATCCTTGAAAAAATTAATGAACTATTTGTTAGGTATCTATTTTAAATAAATTTTTTGCGCTTCGACAAATTTAGAGGGCAAGTAAAAAGGCTTTTAGTTGTGCTTTTTGATCTGCAGACAGGCCAAGCTGCCTAATGATGGGGCTGACAGATTCTTTAATGGCAAATAATCGGTATGGAGTACGGTCCACCAAAAGAGGGCCATTATAGGTTTCGCGAAATTGCTCATTAATATTTGTTGCCATAAAATTGTCAATTGAGCGAAACGGGTGATTGTAATGCTCAATCACCTCATCAAGAGTTAGTGCCGATCCATTGTGAAAGTAGGGCGCCGTATCTTTAATGCCGCGAAGAGGGCTCACGACAAAGCGATATTTTAAGTGCTCTCGTGGATCATTTTCATAGGCGCCACGGTCATGCCCTCTGCCGTCAATTCCTGGGCCTAAAGGCGGCACGACCACATTGTGGAGAACTTGATTCGTGAGGTTTGGCCCAAAATGGCAGCGAATACAGCGACCTTCTTCGGCAAAAACGAGAAACCCTTTTTTTTCAGTTGCCGTTAGTGCAGATAAGTTTCCTCGCAGGTATTGATCATATCGAGTATTAGTTCGCTGAAAAATAACGGCCTCAAAATGGGAGATCGCCAGAGCAATATGGCCGATATTAATTTCTTCATTTGGAAAAATTTCAGAAAAAGTTTGAGCATAATGTTCGTCTTCAAGAATCCGCGCGGTAATTAAATCCCAAGCTTCTCTTGGTGACAGGTGTTCAAAGCCCGGTCCAACCATTTCCTCTTTTGAGATCATTGGAAATAGCGCTTGCGCCGCGAGTGATTTATTAATTGCTCTAGAGAGAACATCTGTAATGTCCGCGTACGCTGGGCCATCGCCGTTAAGCTCGCTAACGGGAGTAATAAAGTGCTGCTCTCTTGGATGAAAGAGCACTCGTGAGTCCCAAAATTGGCGAAAAATTCCCGGCTGACCTTTATTGATAAGGCTAGGGGTGTTTCTGGCGAGAATTGTTCCGGCCGAAAGCTCACGCTCGCGTCCTTCGCCTATAGCACCAGTTCCTAAGGATAAAGGAATAGGCTCAGCCGTTCCAAAGCTTGGGCCGTGACATGTTTGGCAACTGATATCTCCCGCAAGAGAGAGTCGTTTGTCTTGAAAAAGTTTTTTGCCAACAACAGTAAGTTTAGGGTTTGTCTCTTTAATTTTCTCTAAAGGATGAAGTGAAAAATTATTCACATAAGTTTTTAGGCGCTCATCTAAATCCGTGGAAGAATAGGCGAGTGCGCTTTGGAAAAAAATAAAAAGTAAGACTAACCCTTTCAAATGTTGTCCTTAAATTTCTTCAAAGAGGTTGTTAAAACAACTAAAATCTAGACCTTGCTCATCATTGCCATAAGGAGTTGCGGTGACGATGAAGTTACTATTTCTGACTTCAATAGCATCATTTGGAATTTCAACTTTAAACATTTGGTTATTTTCGTCACTGCTTCTGTAGACGTGATGAGTTTCATTTTCTTCTAAAAAATAAAGCTTTCGAACAACGCTATTGGGGAGAGGATTTTCCATTCCTTGAGTAACAAACATTGTATTGCGAGTTTGCGATAGGTTAATCACCATAAAGAGATCATCAAAGTCGAGCGAGTTGCACTGAATATAAGTCCTGGCAAAAATTGATTGTGAGAAAACAAGTAGAAAAGCGATAAATCCTTTTTTCATTTAAACTCCCTTTAAATAAGATATAAGTGGATTATTCAAATTAAAGTTTGGTGTGTCAAACAGTTTGTTTTCTGCTTCTTGTCACGGATAAATTTTGGTCTGACTTAAACCGATAAGAGGTCAATGTTGAAGAAAAACAAACTATCCCTTTTCGGTGCACTGTGCTCTATCGCCTTTAGTGCATTTATCTACTTTAACGGAACCTCAAATAGTTGTTCCGTCGATGTGAAAGGAAACATATTGGTTGAGGCTAAGTTTCTCGCATTTAATGGTGAGTTAAAGCCTTTAAGAGAATTGCCTGTAAAAATATTCATGAAAGCAGGAAGTGACTCTGATGAAGTCGAATTAAAAACGTCTCCTGTTGGAAGTTTTGAATCGAGGCTTTTTTTTCATGCTGACTCTAATAATTCGTGTGAGGTGAGAGAGTTTAAGGTGGAGACGTCTTTTGTGCATGGAGAGAAACTTTCTATTACGCGAGGAGATTGGGATATTATCAAAACCTGGGACCTTGTCGCTAATCAGCATACTCATCAATGCGCAAATGGGGTGTGCGATCTTGGAGAGCTCGTTTTTAAGTTAGGTCCTCCCGTTCATCAAGGTATTGAGTTAAGAGATGAGATACATCAAAACCAAGCTAATGCCTGGTGGGCCGCTATGTACTTAATAAATTATGTTGAAGATTTAGGTTACCCGTTTAAATCGAGGCTTGCAATTGCTTACCCCTTTGATGAGATCAACTCACAATGGGAAAGCAGGTTGTCTTATGCCAACCCCCTGACAAGGCAGGTTCAAATTGTAAATGAACTTTTTACCAGGCCGATAGGGGAGCTTTTCTATCATGAGATCGGACATATATGGTCCTATGATTATTCAAAGAATTCTGGAGATCTTTTAACTTATTTTTTGTTAAACGGAATGAGCACACACGGAATTCTTTCTAGTAAGGCCGTTGCTTTTTATGAGGGCTTTGCCGAAACATTTGGTAATTATGTTTACCGTCAATTACTTCGCTATGAAGGATTACAAATTACTGACCTGACATTTATAAAAAACTTTTCTAGAAAAGGTTATCTCGCTCCCAAGCCAATGCAATTATTTACTTTCGAGCATGATCGGTTTGATCCTAATAATCATGTTGTCGGTAGCGATAACGATGGACAGCCGATTGTGTTTTTAGATTCCGCAGAAACTAAGTCATGGGCAGATCTAGGAGATCAATGTGTTCATCATCGATATGGTACTTTTGACTGCTCTGACCCTGGTTGGATAAGTATTTTTCACTCCCTCTTATTGGAGGGATTAAGCTCGGATACATTTAGCGCTCCAGAGATGGGAAGCTTGATAAATTATGACATAATGCTTTTATCAGAAATTGACAACGGTCGATTGATATCTAAACCAAACACAGAAATCTCAAATGATTCAAACTGTGTCGCGCGTCCGACGATATCCTTTTCAGAGTTATTAGCATCTTTCGTCGGCGAAGATGGGGAATTAATTGATTCCGAGCACATGAGTATCGATACTTATTTTAATAGAATAAAAAAAATGGAGCTTGGAAATATAACTGATGATGAGAGTGGGCAAAGAATGCTTGGCCGATTAAAAAATACCTTTGATTTAGAAAATGTTCGCGCCGGAAATTACTATGATAATTTTTGTTCTCCAGCTATTTTTACTCTTCTCACCACAAACAGCACAATTGGAGAGGGGGTACCTAACTCTTTTTCTTGGAGTAGAAATTTAGACGGTGAAGCAGAAATTCCACTTATGTATCATGTGAAGCCGACAGAAAGTTTGCGGGATATATTATCGGCAAAATATTCTGTTTCAGGATCGATGGGAGGTGATGCCTTTATCAGAAAGCATGGTGGTAATTTTGAGGAAATACCTCTACAGCAATCAACAAATTACTGGATGCTCAATCATTTAGATGAACAAGAAATGAATCTACTCGAGTTTACAGGTGAAGAGCGATACCATGTTCTTTTAGAAGTCCCTCTTAGATCAAATAATTCATTTCCTGTGACCACAGTGAATGTACGTCCCATAATTGGATGCCCAGTCGTTGGAGCGGCCTTGTCGATGGTGTCACCAATTTTTTTTACTTCAGACAATTATGTGGGGGATGAAAATTTTTGGGCCGAGTATAATTGTGTTTTAGAAGAAGATCATTCCATTAATAATTTTGAGCAGCCCAATGGTGATGATGATTGGGTGACAACTAGTGCTGTACTTACTTTTGGTGCTAATTTTCATTTAGAGGCTCGTTCAACTTTTCTTTCTCCAATCACGGCCACAAGCCGTTCATTTGATTTTGGAATCATAAGTGATGTGCACGCAAGAAATAATCAAGCAGCAAAGCGGGGCAATGGTAAAATAAGAAAATCCTCTGTTCAACGCTCTAAAAGAAATCAACAGAAAAGAAATTTTCGCCGAGAAATTAGAAAACAACGAGAAAGGCAAAATAGGAACGGCCCAAAACTTTCTGCCGATTATTTAGAGAAACAGTTTTCACCTGAGGAATATTATGGGGTTTGTCAGGTGAAAAATATTGGAAATGTTGCGCCTGGGATTTCCACTAAAATTAAAATGTATACTTTTGAAGGGAGTGTTGCAGATCTTAAAACATCTCAAAGTGAGTGGGTGTTTCACGGTGAATCTCATGTGCCAAATTTAATACCGACAGCAGAAAGTATTTATGGAAATCGTATAGAGCTAGAATCTCCAGGGATGTTATCTCTGAGAAAAAATGTAGGTCCTGGGAGTGACCCTGTTAAATTGTCTGATCCGGTTTATCTTATTTGCATTGTTAATGAGGACAATCAAATTGAGGAACTAGATAGGGAAAATAGTATCGTTATCACCAAGGTTCGAGATGCGATTTATTATACGAATGGAATTAAGCTATCGAATTCTTTACCAATGAATTCTAATAGTGATTTGATGAGTAATGAGACTATTCAAATGAGTGAGATGATTAATGATTTACATCAATCACTGCTTCAAAATGATATCGATCAAGCATTAAACATTTTTAATTCAGCAGAATTTGATCGTCTTATTAATTTAGGGCCATCCAGTTATTTGTTGCACCTAAAAAATGAGTATCAAGATTTTAGATAGTTCCAAACCGGGGACGAGTAAAATAATATCTTGATCGTCTTCATTCATCAGATGTAAATGCCGAATTAAATTAAGTGAAGGTACTTTTATTTTTAACACTTAATTTTGTGACCCAATTGGTATTTTCGGGAGATTTTTCTGACTGGGCGGCAGGGGTGGGAGAGGAGCTAGGTAGTTTAGGTAGTGAGGTTCGAGGCTGCACTGGAAGTACGACGACAGCATTTCAAAGCAGAGAAGAATTAAGAGAATGCGATGGCGTTAATTATGTTCGTCCGAGTGTGGATTCAAATACAAGTCTTTCTCTGGAGCAATTATCTAAATACGCATGGATTGAAAATAAGTTTGAAAAATTCCTGGCCCAACTAAGTGAGAGTTATCGACATACTTATGAGCTTTATCAATTTGCCGAAAATGGCATCTCGAAAAATGAAAACACGCAAGATAAATTTGAGGACGCAATTGATCACTTTCACAATCTTTATCACGGACGTTTGGCAAACTTGAACTTTGAAGCAGCAATTAAAGAGTTAAAGTGCGATGATCCAAGGGCCGGAAATTGGAATGAGCGTCAGGAAATATGTCAAAAGCTTAAGTCTGAAAATAAGGCAGAGCTAATTGAGTACAATCGCCTAGCAAGCTACGCAAAATATCCATTTTTAAATGATCCGATTTTACAATCGGCGATTGATAGAGGGGTTCAGTTACCTAAAAATATAATTCGAGAAAAAATTAAGAAAGCGATTAAAAATCAATTTAACAGGATAAGGGAAAAGCAACGAGAAGTCCTTGATATTTTATCTAGCCCTCACGAAATAGCAAGGTATGCAAGCGCTACTCCTGGCCCTTCTTCCAGTTTAGGTGGAGAAGAGTGGGCGACCTTAAGTTTTCTCGTTTACGGTATTGAAAATGATCTCTCCGAAAGTAATCCTAAATTTATTCATGCAAAATGTTTGTATGAGGAAAATTTATTAAACCACCAAAAGTTGATGGGATGGAGTAGCTTGAAAAAAAATGTTCTTCTTACCGCGGTAAGTTTGGGGGCGGGTGGTGCTGCCATGAGATTCGCCAGAGGAGCATCCTTAGGAAGTAGAGCAGTTGCTCTATCTGGTGCAACTGCTGCACTTGGGGTATCTGCACTGGGGATTGCTCTTGTTGATTACCCTGAGATTAAAGAGATTTCAGAACGTTGCCATGTTCATCTAGAAATACTTCAAACTATTGAAGCTTCGAGCGGTGAATATTTAGATCGAGAAAAAAAATTAATCGAATGTGAAAAAGAATTCTCAACTGCCTTAGTCTTTTCGGCGATTTCCCCTGTTGCCGATATTATCTCGACGGCAAGTGTGGCCGGAAGGTTATACTTTTCTGGCGAATTAGTTCAACAAGCAAGTTCTAATCAAGCGCGAGTCGCATTGAAAAGACAACAAGCAACTCAGGTACCAACGACGCGTGAACCTCAGGTAACTACTACGCGTGAATCTCAGGTACCCACTACGCGGGCGCCTGCTAGAGCAACGCCTCCGACACCAGCACAATTAAAAGATCAGTTTTTTTCTCGATCTAATCGTGTTCTTGATGTCGCTCGATCTCCCGAAGATTTTGCTGAGCAGTACAAGGTATCTATTGAGCAGGCGAGAGAAATTCTCGCGCAACGGAGACAGTCCATATTTAACGTTGACCAGACAATTAACCATCGAAATTCACCAGGACAGCAAACCCTTACGCGCGATAGTTTAACAGCAGCAGGAAGAAAGAAATATGATTCTATTGAGGCATATAATCGCGAGGTCGATTTTCCGCCAATGGATGCTCCAGCAATGACGGTAAGAGAACTTGTTTCTAGAGTAACCTATGATCTAGGAGGGAATAGTTCATTTGCGGGAAGAAGGTTTCAAGCGCTATCTAGTGCAATGGATAATTTTTTTGAGATGAAGAAGTGGCATCAAGATTTATTTGATAGCTCTCTCGATTTTTTATTACGCTCAGAAAACGATGAGTGGATAGAATATTTTAATCGCACAGGAAAAATACCTAAAGAAGTTACAGAAACTGTTTTACTAGAGCGAGCACAACTATATGGATGGGGGGGGCAGTTTACAGATCTAGAAGGAGGAATTCTACCTCAACGTGAATTTGGCCAGCACATCGCTTCAGGAAATTATATTCGTGAGCGCGACCTCGATTCAGTCGTGAGGGACGCTGCAGACAACGGCCGGTTAAGACCTGAGCAGGCAGAGCGAGTAAAGTCCGGAGAAATCATCCATGGTGATTTAACTCATGCAGCTCATATGGATTATCTTTTATATCTTTCTTCGCAAGGAAGGATGGGTGATATTAAACCAGAGCAGGTTAAAGAAATTATTACAAGTTATGGACAAGGGCTGGTTAGAAGAACTCCCGGGGCAGTTAGTGCTTGGGGCGCACTGTTTGATATGGATGCCTCAGGTTCGACAATGAGAACACCTAATGTTTTTTATTCAATTTTTGGGCGTGAGCTTAACCTATAATAAACTTTCTAGATAAATTAGTTATAATAAACTTCCTAAATAATTTCCTACCGCATAGGTGGAAATTTGTGGGGGAATACCTAGACTTGTCGGATAAATACTTGCGTCACTCACAAATAAATTTTCCAAATGATGATAACGAAGATTGGTATTGATCGCGCTGGTTTTTGGATTATCTCCATGGATAAACTTCCCATCGGATGAACCGCGACCATGTCGAGGTCCCAGTTTAGAACTGAAAAATTGGCGCGCTCCACTTCATTAAAGTTTTTTAGAGTGATGGGGGCACGAGTAGGAATGATTACTTTCGTTGCTCCTGCGGCGAGGAGAATCTTACTTGCCTTCTTTAAACCAAGGGAGAGTTGATCACGATCACTTTGAATTAGGGAATAATTAATATCGACGCCGCCACCAAAAGAAGAAGAAACATGGCCAGCACTAAAGTCATGAATCATCGGCGTAATCGGAACGATATGTGGATACTGCCTCATCATGGATTTGTGGGACTCACCAAAACCAGGCACAATACTTGAGGCGCCAATGGGATGAGCACTAGAGGTAATGAGCCAAACGCGATTTACATTTGGATCTTTTGAAAATTTTAGATATTCATCACACTCATAGCTCTGAGGAATTCCTTGCCAACAATTTACAGTCTGCTCAAAAACGCCCAATGCCACAACGCCTGGATGAAGTCTTAAATTTTTTCCAATTTGCCCAAAAGGATCTGGAACATCAGAGCGCTGAAAAAGCAAAGGAGACTCAATCGCACCGGCCGCACTCACAAAATGTTTAGCGCGAATTATTTGCGTCGATACTTTTTGATTTTGCGGGTTGAAAACCTCACAAGTGAGGTGAGATATTTTTTTATTTCTGACGTGAAGTTTCTTTGCCCGCGTTTCACTTAAAATAATGCCTGCATTTTCAATTATTTTTGGCACGTAGACGCGAAGTGCATTCATTTTTGCATTAAAGCTGCAGCCTAATTCACAAAAACCACTTTGATAGCAACCAACGCGATTATGAAAAAGCGGCCCACCTGAAAGACCGAGATGATCAATACCTTTTTTAAATAATTCATTGGCCGTATTTCGCTGAGAAGAATCAATCTCACTTACTTTTAAATCCTGCCAAACTTGATTAACCGAGGGCAGAAATTTTTGATAGCTAAATCCATCAAGCTCCCAATGATCAATGAGCTCTTTTGGCGGTTTTTTACACAGGTTAATATTATGGAGAGTCGAACCTCCGACACCTTTTCCGTGAATAACTCGAATTGATTTATCTCGTGTGCGTCTGGCCCCACCTTCATAAAAAAGTTTGGGAAACATGTCTTGTTCCCGCTGATTCATATCTTTGGGAAGTAAAAATTCACCGGCCTCAACCATGATGACTTTTAGGCCTTTAGACGAAAACTTACTGGCCGCTGCTGAGCCACCGGCACCGGTGCCAATAATACAAACATCTGCGTTCCATGTTTTATTTTGCTGTAAATGGGTGGCGCGATAAATCATCTCGCCTCCAAGGTTTTATACGCACTATTAAACTCAGGGTCTGGGTCTCCAGACTTTGGCACAAGTGTTTCATAATCTGGAATAAGTTGGCAGTTTTCTTCAAGAGCGTAATGGCCAAGAAAACATACTTCCTTAAGGCCTAAAAAAATTGGGCCAAAAA
>JAURQB010000039.1 GCA_030836365.1 Bdellovibrionota bacterium
ATTTGCGATAAACTTCTCTGTTTCAACAAGTAATTTTGCATTCGTTGTTGTTGGGGAAGTCTGCGTTTCTTCATTTGATTTACCGGCTCCGTAAACAGAGGTTGAGCTAATAAAAATAATCTTTCTCTTTTTTTTGGCCAATACAGTTAATGCGTCAATCGTGTTTTGATGAGGGGGAATCATGTAAATAATGACGTCACTGGCTTGTTTGAGACATTCAAGGCCCTCTCGGTTATCAAGGTTAAAAGAGATGTTATGGTGAGAAGATCGTCCAAAAGTGTTGAAAATTACATCATTTTTTAATAACAGAGGCTTTAGGTATGAGCTTAGGTGGCCATCGCCAAAAAGACTTATTGTTGGGGGAAAACTTTTTGTCATGACAATTTACTTTCCTTATTCTATGACCTTTAAAAACTTTCACGAGGTAGCAAATGATTAAAGGGAGCAGTGCAAATTTTGTTGCAAGTATCATAATTGGACTCTTTCATTATGTTTACCTTTTATTTGCACGTAAAAAATTTGTTTATTTGGGAGACTTCACTCCAAGTGAACAAACGCCAGGAGTCTTGTGTTGTTGGCATGAGAATGCGTTCATTTCATTATCTCTAAAAAAGCCAAAAGATATTTCTATACTCGTTAGTAGATCTAAAGATGGTGATTTAGTACGCGGAATAACCTTGGTTAATGGCTGGAAGGCGGTTAGAGGTAGTTCAACTCGTGGAGGCGAGGAAGCCCTTATAGAGTATCAGACTTTTTTAACCGAAAACCCAACCTATTCAGTCGGCGTAACCGTTGATGGGCCAAGGGGTCCTCGTCATCAACCCAAAAGAGGGGCATTTGAGATCGCCAAAATGTCAGGACGACCGGTTGTTCCTTTTTTACCAGTTGCTAAAAAAAATAAAATTCTTGGCACTTGGGATAAAATGAAAATCCCGAGAATATTTCAAACGTATTACTACATTTTTGGAGAGCCAATATATATTTCTCCAAATCATGATGATCCTAGGTACCTCTCCGAGCGTGACCTTTTGGCCACAAGGCTAAATAATCTCCAAGATCATTTTGATCAACATTTTTAATCCTTAGGATTATTTTGATCAACATTTTTAATCCTTAGGATTATTTTGATTAACATTATTAATTTTAAGGCCGACTCTTTTTTTCCTCACTCAGCAACTATATAATCATCTAATACGTAATTGGAGGAAGTCACAATGGCTTTAAAACTTTTAAGCTTTGATGTGTGGGATACCCTTATCATCGATGACTCAGACGAACTTTACCGCAAAAAAAATGGCCTTCCCTCAAAAAGCGAAGAGAGAGAAGATTTGTATTTAAATGCCTACTGTTCTCCAAATATTTCGCCTGAATTAGTCAGAGAGGCAATGAGTTTCATGCAAGAGAGTTTTACTCATCAATGGAAAAATAAATTCAAAACTCCAGGAGTCAGATGGCGTTTAAATGAATTAGAAAAATTTTTGGGAAGAAGCCAAAAAAAGCCTTTTGTTTTAGATGAAGAGGTAAAGAAAATGCTGATTTCTTCTTTGGAGGAGATGGAGCTGAAGTATCCTATTAAACCAATGCCTGGAGCAAAAGAGTTTTTAATGCAGTGGCGAAGTACTTACCCAGAAATTAAAGTCGGAATTATCAGTGATGCCATTTATTCTCCAGGAAGATGTATCAGAAAAATTTTGGAAAACGTCGAGCTAGTAGAGTATTTTGATTATTTTTCATTTTCAGATGAAGTTGGTGCTTCAAAACCTTCCTCAAAAATATTTTCTTACTTAATGAATCAGGCAAGTGTCATGCCAAATGAGATCGTTCATATCGGAGATCGCATCGCCAATGATATCGTGGGAGCGGAGGAGTTTGGTGCCGTAGGGGTTTTGTGTCAGGTCCATCAACAAAATCAAGAGAAGAGTATGGAGATGAAGGCATTTGATCAATACGTCCAACTAAATTCAATTCTAGGGGAGCTGATATGAGTCGTTTTTTAATTTTAGATGGATATCCCGACAGTGATCGAGAAAAGTTTAAAGATGTTGGGATGACTCTCGCAGGAGAGCTTTATCATCAAATGCTCTCGAGACACGTTGGTAATCCTGAGGCGGAAATAATCTACACAAGTGATTCAACTGAATTACTAGATGAAGAGTTTATCACCAATTTTTCAGCAATCCTTTGGCCAGGTTGCAGTCTGACTGTCTATGACGATGATTGGCGCGTAAAAAAAATGCTTGAAATTGCGCGAACTGGTTTTAAGCTTGGCCTTCCGCAATTTGGTAGTTGTTGGGCCGCTCAAGTCGCCGTGCATTTGATTGGCGGTAAAGTTTCTCCTCATCCCGAGGGCCGAGAAATAGGAATAGCAAGAAGAGTAAAGAGAACCGAGGTTGGAGCGAAGCACCCGATGCATGAAGGAAAGCCCGATGTATTTGAAGCTTTTAGTAGTCATGATGATTTTATTGAATTGATACCAAAAGAATTTTCTCCAGCACTTACGTCAAATGATTGGTGTGAGGTTCAGTCGGTTGTGATTAAATATTTAAATGGTGAGTTTTGGGCCACACAGTATCACCCAGAATATAATTTTAAAGAAATGGCCAAATTATTACTTGCCCGCACGGAGAAGCTAATTAAACAAAATTATTTTCACCATGAGGATGAAGTTCGGCAACTGCATGATGACTTTGTCCTAATGCATGAAAGTCCTAATAAACATCTTTTTTGGAAGTATGGAGTTGGGGAAGGTCTTAAAGAAAGGAAGTTGAGAGAAAAGGAGTTTTCCAATTGGTTGGAGAAATTTTTTCCTAACTTATTAAAATGACGTTGAATTTGAGATAATGTTCGCACTAGTAAAAAAGGAGTTTTTCATGAAAAAAAGTTTATTAGCGCTTCTTGCGGTATGCTTTCTCGGAACAGGATGTTCTTACACAGCGGTCACTCGTCTTGGTAAAGGTAAAGTTGCTGTTGTTAAAAATGATATGTTTCTTTTTGGTGCATTAAGAAAGATTTTTGTCTGTAATGCGACAAAAGGCGGCTTATCAAATTGTTCGACTAACGAGAATCCATAATTTTTTAATTATCAATTCTTAAATTTAAAACCAACAAACTCATTTAATGACTTTGTTGGTTTTTTTATGCCTTTTTATTTACAACAAAAAACTACCCCAATGTTAAAAATTTATGTAAGACTTAAGCAAAATTAACCCTCATTGTGGGAGAGTGGGATGAGTGATGCTTTAAATACAAAAATCTTGGGTGTTGGTGGATATTTACCTGAAAATAAGGTGACGAATTTTGATCTCGAAGAAATGATGGATACTTCTGATGAGTGGATTAAGCAGCGGACCGGTATCGAGAGCCGTCACTGGGCAACAGATGAGCAAAGCACAAGTGATCTTGCCTTAGAGGCCTCAATTGAGGCAATTCAAAATAGTGGTCTAAAAAAAGAGGATATTGATTTCATTCTCGTGGCTTCTTGCTCTGGTGATGCCGACTTTCCAGGCGTCTCTTGCTTCCTTCAAGCAAAGCTAGGCCTGGGGACAATTGCGGCTTTAGAGATTAAACAGCAGTGCAGCGGTTTTGTGTACGGAATGACCCTTGCGGACTCACTCATCAAAAGTGGTCTATATAAAAATATTCTTTTGGTCGGGGCCGAACTTCAATCAAAAGGACTCGATAAAACAAGCCGTGGCAGAAATACCTCTGTGCTTTTTGGTGATGGCGCTGGTGCTTTTGTTTTGAGTGCAAACCCAGAACTAGATGGGCCGAGAGTTATTGCAAGTGACCTTCATGCAGATGGAAGACATGCCGAAGAGCTTTGGATTCCAGCTCCGGGTTGCGCGCTTGGAAGCTCAAGAATGACTCAAGAAATTTTTGATCAAGGCATGCACTTTCCGTATATGAATGGTAAAGTCGTTTTCGTTCATGCCGTCAAAAGAATGAGTGAAACGGTTCGCACTGTTCTTGATAAAGCCAAAATGACTTCTAAAGAAATTGATTTATTTCTTTTTCATCAAGCTAATCTTCGTATTAATCAAAAAGTTGGTGAAATGCTGGAACTAGATGATGCTCAAGTTCACAATACTGTTCAAAAGTTTGGCAATACAACAGCTGCAACCATTCCTCTTGGTTTTAAAGATGCCATGGAAGCTGGAAAAATTAAACGTGGTGATAAATTAATTTTTGCTGCTTTTGGTAGTGGATTTACCTGGGGATCTGTCATTATTGAGTATTAGTAATATTAATTATTACCATCGTCCAGCAACTCCAAGAGGGAGATTTAAATTCATTCCCGCAACCCATTCATCGTCACTTGAGTTGGCAAGCATGACTCCTGTGGTCCAAGGACCAATATTTAGTATTCCAGGGTAAATGTTTAAGCGGGCCCGAAAACGATCTGTTCCATTAAGAATGAGGGAAGCTAATAAACTATCTTCTCGGTCTAGATAAATTCCTAGAGCGAGTCTTGATTTATCTCGCAGCGGATCAGTGAAAGCTGGGCCAGTGGCCATGCTTAATGTATAGCTATAGTAGGGAAAAGATATACCCACGAGTAGCTGCATGCCTAAGTGAATAAATGGTTTTACTTGGTAGTTGTGTATTTGAGGTCGCAAAATAAAATTTGAGCCTGCATTTTCAATCAGGCCATCTTGGTTAATAAATGGTTGATAAGGCCATGAGCTCATTCCCAGATTATGTTTTAAAAAACGAACATATTCGGGGTTCATGTAAATAAATTTACTAATTAGATCAAACAATAAAAGATCTGCTATATGGTCATGGGCATTTAGGTCTTTTTCATTACTACTTTCGAGGGCTTCATTACCCAAATGAGAAATATAAGAAACAATAAATGCCCAAACGTAAGGAGAGCGATATTGGTTTACTTGAAACCACTCCGCCAGCATTCTAAAGTCATAGCCTGATCCCAATAGGTGAAGAAAATAGTTGGGCATGGCCCTTAAACCAATGATTTCATTTTTTAATAAATTCTCAAATCCACCACCATCTTTAATACCCTGTTTTAAATTAAAGGTTCGCTCTAAAATTTTCTCATGATTTTCTAGATAGTTTTTCTGACTAAAATAATTTGGGTTTTGAATGGTATCAAAAGCTGTATTAAAATAATAACTGATTGGATTAAAAGTCGCGTAAGGCCCAGTTTTTGTTTTCTGATAGATCAGAATTTCATTGGCCTTAAGGCCAATGACAGGAAAAAGGAACATGAATAAAAATAGTCGCATAAGCTCCATTATATTGACTCTCGTGCGATATTTATACTTATTTATCATAAGATATTTAAACGGCTCAGCTTCTCGAGGCTCAAATATTAATTTAATTATTCATGGGGTATTATTATTCATGTTTTCCTCTTGTTCCTATCTCAATTCATTTTTGGACATAGAAGAGGAGCAAAAGCGTCACACTTTTACCATTTTCGACCCTTACATAAAAAGTAATGTGGATAAAATTCTAACCATGCATGAAACTCATTATTGTTTCAATTTTCGCCAGGTTTTCAGAGGCACGCATCAATGGACATTGTGCTTCGAGCATAGAGGCGACGCCAATCGATGTTTTCAAAAAATTTATCGATTACAAACAAAGAGAAGAAAGCAAGGTGAACGAAAAGAGCTGTATCGTCCAGGTGAGATTGTGCATCTTGAATATAAGAGAAATCGGGTTGCATATAGAGACAAGAGGTTATTTCCTGAAACTTGTCTTGCATTTCGAACAGGAGATAAGCATTTGATTCGCTCCAAAATGGGTAATCAACAATGGAGATTAAGTGAAGGTAATTAAAATTTTATATATCGTTTCCCTTATTTTCGCAGATTCTTCTTTTTGTGAGGTGATCACTTCTCCTGGAGAGTGGAAAAGTGAAGCTAGCGAGACGATTTATATTCAGTGCGTAGATACTAAAATTAATAAGGAAAAGTTAATGTGCCAAATGAGCGCTTCCGGCCCATTTTATCTGTTAACATGTCCTGAAATTAAAGATGTTCGCGTTCGACTTGACCAGCTTTCAACATCCTATTTTTGTTATGCGCAGAATGAAGAGTGTAAAGAGCCTGTCGCCTGCGCTATTTTGGAGAAAGTTGTTTATGATGAAGGCGCTGACTTTTGTCGGCACGGTGAATTAAGTACCGAACGAAAATGTGAGGAAGGTTTTGGCTATCGTTTTGATCAAAAGATTGTGAAACCTGAAGGAAAAAAAATAGCTGATCAATGCTGTCGAAATAATGAAATATTCTCAAGACCTGGAGTTAGTTTGTAAGAGGATATTTTCGTTTTAGATATTTTAGTTTATATTTATTAGTGCAAAGTTATTGTGATTTTTTTGATGGTTTCAAAGGAGAGAATAGATGACAAATCAACAATCGATTGAAGAGTATTTTCAACTTGCCCAGAATTCATTAGAAGAAATTGGAAAGGTAATGGTCGGTCAAAAGGACCTCCTTGAAAAACTAATGATAGGGCTTCTTGCTGATGGACATATTCTTGTTGAGGGAGTGCCGGGTCTCGCAAAAACAACGGCAATTAAAACGATGAGTGACGTAATTGATTCAGACTTTTCAAGAATTCAATTTACACCAGATCTATTACCAGCGGACTTACTCGGGACACAAATTTATCGTCCAAATACGGGAGAATTTGTCGTTAAAAAAGGGCCTATTTTCTCCAATTTTATTTTGGCCGATGAAATCAATAGAGCCCCTGCAAAGGTTCAAAGTGCATTACTTGAATCGATGCAAGAAAAACAAGTAAGTATTGGGGAAGAAACATTTCATTTACCCCCAACTTTTCTTGTCATGGCCACTCAAAACCCGGTTGAGCAAGAAGGAACTTATCCTCTGCCTGAGGCACAAGTTGATCGCTTTATGCTTAAAGTGAATGTTGATTACAATCAATTTGATGAAGAAATTCAAATGGCCAAAAGGGTGACTTCTGGAGACTTTGAAAAAGTAACAGTGAATAAAATATTAAACCCAGAGATGGTGATGAAAATGCGTTCATTGATAAATGATATTTTTATTGATGAAAAAGTTTATCACTATATTGCTGAAATTATTTTTAGTACAAGAAAGCCATCAGAATATAACTTGAGTTCACTATCAAATCTTATTGAGTTTGGCGCCTCTCCAAGGGCGACGATAAACTTTATCAAGGCCTCTCGTGCGAGAGCATTTTTGAATGGAAGAAGTTTCGTGACACCTGAGGATGTTAAAAGTTTAAGTTACGATACATTACGACATCGAATCGCTCTGTCCTATGAAGCTGATGCTCAAGAGATTGGTGTAGAAGAAGTCATCTCCAAAATTATTTCCACTGTTCGAGTTCCATAGGGAGACGAGGATATGTCGGATAATTTAAAAGTCTCTGAAGAGATTTTGGCCAAAGCTAAATTAATTCAAACGAAAGCGAACTTTTTAGTTAATGACTTATTTTCAGGAGAGTACACATCTGCATTTAGGGGGAGTGGTATTGAATTTGAGGAAGTCAGAGAGTATTTGGAAGGGGATGATGTCCGAAATATAGACTGGAAAGTTTCGGCGAGAACTCAACATACGTATGTAAAAGTTTACAAAGACGAGAGAGAGTTAACCTTATTTTTCGTTGTAGATGTCTCCGGCTCTGCTTTGTTTGGCTCAGGGGGGAAGACGAAAGAAGAGGTTATAGCAGAAATTACTGCTTTATTAAGTTACGCTGCTCAAAAAAATAATGATAAGGTTGCCCTCGTTATTTTTAGTGATAATGTTGAACACTACATACCACCAGGTAAAGGCCGAGGACATATTTGGAAGATTATCAGGGATATTTTAAATTTTATCCCTAAAAGTCGTGGAACAGATATATCGAAAGCAATGGACTTTGTTTCAAAAGTTAGAAAACGTCGCTCTGTTGTTTTTATGATTAGTGATTTTATTGACAACAACTTTGAGAAGGCTTTCGGCGCAGTATGTTCCAGACACGAAGTTGTGGCCATTCAGGTGATGGACCAAATGGAAGCGAGCTTTCCAAAGATCGGTCATGTTTTAATGCGAGATCTGGAAGGACATGGTTCTGTACTGATCGATACTAATAATGAGCAGATCAATCAAAACATGAATGCTTCCGCCCAAGAGCGAAAAAATCAAATTCAGCAACTTTGCCAAAAGTATAAGGGGTCATACCTAAACATCTCGACAACTGATGATTATCTCGACGTGATTGTTCAATTTTTTTTACAACAGCGAAAACGGGAGAAGAGGAGATGAAAAAAAAGATAAGCCTTATTCTTTTTACAATTCCTCTCTTTCAAACGTTGGCAAATGAAGCTGAACTTGTTGATATTAAGCCCATTTATCGGAATTATAATTATCAAATTATAATTCCTCTGGCCGTCTGCACGGTATTGATATTGATCTATATCACTTATAAATTAATCAAAAAAATTAACAACAATAGAGCTCATATCGAAGTCCCGTGTGACTGGAGCTTACTTATAACTGAGATTGGCAAAGATGATAATCTCTCTCCTAAACAAGTTGAGAGTGAATTAGTACGTGTAATGAAACTTTTTTTAGATGAAAAATTTAATAAAAATTTCTCATCTAAATCAGACCGCGAGTTATTACAATCAATTGAAGATGAGCGTGAATTTACGGGCCATCAAAAAAATAAACTTAAAAACTTTATTGATGGATCTACGCACTTTAGGTTTGCTGATGTGTCCATGCAGGTCGAAATCTCTCGTCAGAGGGTTCAAGCACTAAAAGATATCGTTGGCTTATTTGAGGGGAGAGTAGGAGGTGTCTCATGACATTTGCTAACCCTGAATATGGATTATTATTGTTGATTTTTATCTTATTTCATCTTTTTTTTATTAAAAGAAAGGGACATCGATTCTTTTTAGACCACAGTGATGTGAACAGTGTACGAGAGTTTGCTGGTGCAAGTGATGGCATTAGAGTGGCTCACTTCATTCGTTATTTAGGAATTATTCTTTTAATTATTGCTTTAATGAGACCCCAAGAAGGAGAGGAGAGAGAACAAATTCCTGAGAGTGGAATTGATATTGTTCTAGCCGTCGATACTTCAGGTAGTATGAAAGCTCTTGATTTTGAGCGAAATGGAGATCGTGTTAATCGACTAGAGATTGTTCGAGAAGTACTGAAGAAATTTATTATCAAAAGAAAAGGTGACAGAATGTCGCTTGTTACTTTTGGTGAAACGGCGTTTACTCTTGCTCCACTGACTAGTGATGTTGATTCACTACTTAGTATTACTAATGAGCTCGAAATAGGGATGGCCGGAGAAGCAACTGCTATTGGCAGTGCTATGGGAGTTGCCATCAATAGGCTTAAAAATCTAGAGGCAAGATCAAAAATAATTATCCTATTAACAGATGGGCGAAATAATGCAGGCAAGGTAGGGCCTATTGAAATGAGTGATATCGCAAAAGAAGTAGGGGCGAAAATATATACAATCGGGATTGGAAAAGTCGGGGGGAAAGCACCATTTGAAGTAGACTCATTTTTTGGCAAGC
This sequence comes from Bdellovibrionota bacterium, assembly GCA_030836365.1. Lineage (GTDB taxonomy): Bacteria > Bdellovibrionota > Bacteriovoracia > Bacteriovoracales > Bacteriovoracaceae > UBA1511. The sequence continues at coordinate 9,533 of JAURQB010000039.1, forward strand.
GGGTTGTTTATCAAAATGTAGATTTAGATGTAGAAACTTTGACCGAAATTGCAACTAATACTGGAGGGGCATTTTTTAATGCAACAAATATGGATGAATTAAATTCCATCTACGCCAAAATAGATGAACTTGAAACAAGAGAAATAGAGATTCATCGATTCACTAACTACAAAGATCACTATTTCTATTTTTTACTTTTTGGAATTTTACTTATTGTTGTTGAAACATTTTTTAGAACACTAAAATTAAAATCATTTCCTTAAGGGAGGGAAATTGCGATTTTTAAATGAAATAATTTACTTAAATCAAAAAGCTATGTTTTTATTGCTTCTGTTGCCGATTTGGTTTTTTTCATATCTCTATATTAAGAGTTTTAAAAATACTGTTTTAAAAAAATACTTTTCACACCTAAAGCGTATTTCATTTAATGTGAGAAAATCACTTGGACGAGAGCGTTTATCTGCAGTTTTCCTTGGCGCGAGCTTTATTTTTCTGGTCATTGCTTCAAGTGGACCTCAATTTGGTAAAAGAGAAGAGCAAGTAGAGCAAAAAGGAGTTGATATTGTTATTGCGCTGGATATTTCAAAGAGTATGGATGCCGGCGATATTAAACCTTCACGCTTAAAAAGAGCAAAATTAGAGCTGAGTGAGTTTTTAAAAGAGCTAAATGGTGATCGTGTTGGGCTTGTCACTTTTGCCGGTAAAACGGTGAGAAACAGTCCGCTCACAGTAGATTATTATGCTCTCGATATGTTTCTTCAAGAAATTGATACAAATATGATTCGTTACCAAGGGACTGATTTACGTGGGGCAATTTTTAAAGGGCTAGAAAGTTTTTCAGATGGGAATGCAAAAGGAAGGGCCTTAATCGTTATTTCAGATGGCGAGAATCATGAGCAGACACTTGATGGCGCTATTGAAAAAGCCAAAGAGATGAACGTGCGCATTTATGCTATTGGGGCCGGCAGTAAAGAGGGGGCGCCAATTCCCATAATGGGAAAAGGGTTTAAGCGAAAAGATAATGGTGAGGTTATTGTTTCAAAGTTAATGCCCTCTATGCTTAAGATGATGGCGATAAAAAGTGGAGGGGCTTATTACGGCTCCTCTAATCAGGGGTATCAGTTAAAGTCCGTTTATCAAAAAATCAACTCAGATATTGAAAAAGTAGTAATTTCTCAAACAAAAAATAACAACTTAATTAACCGCTATCAGATCCCTCTTTTAATAGGTTTATTATTTATTCTTATCGAGTATCTTTTAATTCGAAGAGGTAGAATTATTTTGAGTCTACTTTTGATTCTTCCTTTTAGCGGTCATGCTAGTTGGTTTACTGATAATTTCTCGCAATCTTTTGCAAATGGAGAATTTGAGCAAAGTGAAAAAATTATTGAACAAAAAGCGATTCAAACGCAAAATTTGAATGATCTTTATAATTTAGGGGCGTCCTACTATAAACAGGGTAAAAACGAAGAGGCGGTCGAAATATTTAAGCGTGTCAAAAATGGAGTTAAACCTGATCAAAAAATCAGAGGAGCTTTTGGTTTAGGTAATGCATATTTCATGCAATCCAAATTTAAAGAGGCCATCGGAGAATACGAAAATGTGTTAAATCAAGATCCTAATGATGAAGGCGCTAAAAAAAACTTGGAATTGGCAAAGAAAATGCTGGAACAACAAGAGCAGCAATCGGATGATGAAAAGCAGCAGCAATCGGATGATGAAAAACAGCAGCAATCGGATGATGAAAAACAGCAGCAATCGGATGATGAAAAGCAGCAGCAATCGGATGATGAAAAACAGCAGCAATCGGATGATGAAAAGCAG
>JAURQB010000004.1 GCA_030836365.1 Bdellovibrionota bacterium
GAAAGGTGCGATGAAGTTTTTTGAAGGACTTTATAATCTGTACATGTCATGTGATTGTACCATTGCTGAAATTAACCCACTTGTTTCAACAAAAAGCGGGGATATTTTGGCGCTAGATGCAAAGTTGAACTTTGATTCGAACGCTTTATTTAGGCATCCCGATATCGAGGCTTATCGTGATCCTAACGAAGAGTCAGAAAAAGAATTGGAAGCAGCTAAGTTCGATCTTTCTTATATTGAGCTTGACGGAAACATTGGGTGTCTTGTTAATGGTGCAGGACTTGCAATGGGAACAATGGATATTATTAAACTGAACGGTGGCGAGCCAGCAAACTTCTTAGATGTTGGTGGTAGTGCTACTCGTGAGACAGTTGAAAAAGCATTCTCCATTATTTTATCTGATGACAACGTGAAAGCAATTCTCGTTAATATTTTTGGTGGAATCATGAAGTGTGACATCATTGCAGAGGGAATCGTTGCTGCGGCCAGAGTTCTTGGTATTAACGTTCCGCTTGTTGTTCGACTCGAAGGAACAAACGTTGCTCTTGGTAAAAAAATTCTTAATGAGTCTGATCTAAAAATTATCGCGGCGGAAGATTTAAATGACGCTGCTGAAAAAGCAGTACTAGCGGCGAAAGGAGAAAACTAAGATGGCCATTTTAGTAGGAAGAGACACAAGACTAATTACAATTGGATATACAGGTAAGCAGGGAACTTTTCATTCTCTACAATCGCGAGATTATGGAACAAACTTTCTCGGTGGAGTGACTCCTGGTAAAGGTGGAACTGTTCACGAAGGTTATCCTGTTTTTAATTCAACACACGAAGCAGTGAAGAAAACTGATGCTAACGCGGCAATGATCTTTGTTCCGCCAAAGTTTGCAGCTGATTCTATTCTAGAATGTGTAGATGCAGGGATTGAACTTATTGTTTGTATCACTGAAGGGATTCCTGTTCTAGATATGGTTAAAGTGAGAAAAGCAATGGCCGGATCGAAATCACGGCTTATTGGGCCTAACTGCCCGGGGATTATCACTCCTGGTGAATGTAAAATTGGCATTATGCCAGGCCACATTCATATGCCTGGACGAGTTGGCGTCATCTCAAGATCTGGAACACTTACATATGAGGCAGTTTACCAATTAACTCAAAGAGAAATTGGTCAATCTACATGTGTTGGTATCGGTGGTGACCCAGTTGCGGGCACTAATTTTATTGATGTTCTTAAATTATTTGAACAAGATCCAGATACAGACGCCGTTATTATGATTGGTGAAATCGGTGGAACTGCTGAAGCAGATGCAGCAAAATGGATTAAAGAAAATATGTCAAAACCTGTTGTTTCTTTTATTGCAGGCGCAAGTGCTCCTGCTGGTAAGAGAATGGGGCACGCTGGAGCGATTATTTCTGGTGGTGACACAACAGCTGAAGCAAAGTATCGAATCCTTGAGGAGTGCGGAGTAACAATCGCCCGCTCACCTGCGGACCTCGGTCAAAAAATGGAAGAAGCGTTAAAGTTAAGATCTTAACATATTAATTGGAGGAAATTATGGCAATTGAAAGAACATTCGGAATTATTAAACCAAACGCAGTACTAGATAATAATATTGGTAACATCATGGCCCACTATGAGACATCTGGGCTTAGAATTGCAGCAGCAAAATTTACTCAACTTTCAAAAGAGAAAGCTGAAGGGTTCTATATTGAGCACAAAGAAAGACCATTTTTTGGTTCACTTGTTGGATTTATGACATCTGCACCAGTTCTTCTTGTTGTTCTTGAAGGCGAAAATGCTGTAGAGAAAAACAGAGAAATCATGGGGGCAACAAATCCAGCTGAAGCAGCTGAAGGCACAATCAGAAAGCTTTACGCAAAAAGTATCGAGGCAAACGCTGTTCATGGCTCTGACTCTCTTACTTCTGCGGAAAGAGAAGTGAATTACTTTTTCGATAAAAATGAGATTGTAGGACGTTTCTAGTCATCTTAATTAAATCGATAAATTGATTATTTAGGGCCCTTTTAGGGCCCTTTTTTTGTTTAAGTGTTTAATATCTCAATCACTCTGTCGCTTCGGAGGTGTGTAGGTTTTACAGGCCTTCTTGAGAACATTTCTATTTTCCTCTATAAATGGATGGTAACTTTATGCACGAGGTCAATGTTATGTTTAAAATTGGAGATTATGCAGTTTGTCCAGGTCACGGTGTGGGGCAGGTGTGTGATATCGAGACTCGTGAAGTTGGTACAGAAGAAAAGTCCTTCTATATCATCAAAATTGTTTCTAATGGCATGACTGTTATGGTGCCTACAGATAGTGAAAATGGGGCCAGAACCCTTGTCGGTAATCCTGAAATCTCTGAAGTGTATATTCTTCTAAATGATCATGAAGTCGAAGTTGATAATTCAACGTGGAATAGAAGATATAGAGATTACATGGGGAAGATTAAGACAGGCTCTCTTCTCGAAATTGCAGATGTCCTTAGATCTTTATTCCTACTTAGATTGAAGAAAAACTTAAGTTTTGGTGAAAAGAAGATGTTAGAGCAATGTCGAAATCTACTTGCGCAAGAAATATCGATCTCTAATGGAGACGATATTAAAGCTGTTGAAGATAAGCTTAATAACTGCTTTGACTAAATCATCTTATCTCCAGATATACTAAAAAGTTCCCTTTACAAAAATCTTTCCTCGTTTCATAATCCGCCAAAATAACAAAGGATTTACAGTGTCTGTACGTGTGCGATTTGCCCCAAGCCCAACCGGTTATCTTCACATTGGTGGAGCGAGAACATGTTTATACAACTTTCTTTACGCAAAAAAGATGGGAGGAAAACTAATTGTTCGGGTTGAAGATACAGACCAAGAACGCTCGTCTCGAGAATTTGAAGACTCCCAAATGAATGACCTAAGATGGCTTGGAATTGATTGGGATGAAGGGCCTGGAAAAGATGGTGAATTTGGGCCTTACAGACAGTCAGAGCGAACAGAGATTTATAAGGAGTATGCTGAAAAACTTCTTGAAGAAGGTAAGGCATTTTATTGTTTTTGTACTGATGAAGAGCTTGAGGGAATGCGAGAAAAAGCACTCGCGGAAAACAGAGACCCCATATACGACGGAACATGGAGAGATTTTCCTCTAGAGGAAGCACGTGAAAAAATTGCCGCAGGGGAGAGAGCCTCGATTCGTTTTACTGCACCGTTGAAAGATTATTCATTTGAGGATGAAGTAAGGGGAAATGTCACATTTCCTCAGGGCATGGTTGGTGACTTTGTTATTATGCGCTCAAATGGCATGCCAACATTTAATTTCTGCGTTGTTGTGGATGATTTATTAATGAAGATTACTCACGTTATTCGCGGCGAAGATCATCTAAATAATATGGTAAGACAGCTGATGATTTATGAAGCATTAAAAGCAGAGACGCCAAAGTTTGCCCACGTCTCTTTGCTTATTGGCCATGATCGACAAAAACTTTCTAAAAGACATGGAGCCACGAGCGTCTCACAATATAGGGAGCAAAATTATTTACCTCAAGCAATGAATAATTACCTATGTCTACTCGGTTGGTCACACCCTGAGGAGAAAGATATTTTTTCAAAAGAAGAGATCAGTTCAATCTTTGATTTAAATAGATTTTCAAAATCAGCTGCGCTTTATGATGTGGAAAAATTAAAATGGGTTAATGGGCAACATTTAAAAAATATAGAGATGAGTGATATTACTAAAATGCTGGATCATCTTGATAGTGATCTTATTAAAAGTAAATTCACTTCTCAATCGCCAGAATGGAAAAACGAGTTCACGTCGTTATTCTTAGAAAAAATACAAATTCTAGAGGATTATTTACCGTATTTAGGAGACATTTTTAATACTGCGCTTGAGCTTCAAGACGATGCAAAGGAAGTATTGAATTGGGAAACAACACCGACAATAAAAGAGGTTGTTTGCGCTGAGGTTAGTAAACGAGAAGAGGAATTTATTTCAAAAGAACAGCTAAGCTCTTGGATGGACCTCCTTAAAAAAGAACACAAGGTAAAAGGAAAGAACTTGTTTATGGGCCTTCGAGTTGTGTTGACAGGCGTCTGTCATGGGAGTGACCTAACAAGACTAATTCCATTGACGCCGTTGAGTGTAATAAAGGCTCGTCTAGAAAATCTTTAAGATTATGAATCACCTAGAAAATCTTTAAGATTAAGAATCACCTAGAAAATCTTTAAGATTATGAATCACCTAGAAAATCTTTAAGGTTATTGGTGGATTACTTAATGTCTTCGATGAAATATTCAGGAGGTATTTCTCTCGCATTATAGGTCGAGGCCATACAGCGGGCGTAACTTCCGCAGTTTCCGATAGCGACGTAATCATTTTTTTTGATTAATGTGGAAGACCGATCTTTGGCGAAAAAATCACCTGTCTCACAAATCGGCCCAACAAAATCATAAATTTCATCTTTTTCATCTCGACGATCAAAGGGAAGAATTTCATGATAAGCATCGTAGAGTGCTGGCCGAATAAGCTCTGTCATTCCCGCATCCAAAATCACAAAATGCTTGATGCCATTATCTTTCATGCGGACAACTTTCGAAATGAGAACTCCTGCATTACCCGTTATAAAACGGCCTGGTTCAAAAATAATTTGTGGAAATTGTGAATTTTCAAAAAAGGGGGCAATTTGACTTTTAATTTGAGAAAAGTAATCAGGGGCGCTTGTGAGGTCATGATCATGTGGCCCATAGAAAATTCCAAGTCCCCCACCAAAGTCGAGAAAAGATAAATGCCGTAGATCATTTCGTCTGATCAAATCAAGCATCTCATTGATTGCATTTTTTGTGGCCTCAAAATTTTTAAGCTGACTGCCAATATGAATAGAGAGGCCTACCAGATTTAAATTCGGCCATTTCTGAGCAAGCGCTACTTCAATTTCACCGCTAGTCATTCCAAACTTATGGCAACTTCCTCCGGTGGAAATATGTTGATGAGTTTGCGCCCTGACGTCGGGGTTTAAGCGAAAGGCGATATTTGTTATTTGATTGTAGCGAGAGGAGATTTTTTGAATTGTCTCCAGCTCATCTATGGACTCAACATTGAAACTTTTAATGCTCTCTTTTTGAGAAATAATTTCTTCAATTTCCATCTCCGTTTTTCCGACACCGGAGAAAATAATTTTGGAAGGAGACACGCCGGCGGAAACGGCGAGTTTGTACTCACCAAGGCTAACAATATCAACTCCATGGCCAAGAGAAGCAATCATTTTTAAAACCTCAGGGTGTGAATTTGCTTTCATCGCGTAGTGTATACATGGGTGATCAAAGAAATTTTGGGCACAAGAATGAAAGTATTCAATATTGTCTTTTAGCCCTTGTTTTGAATACAAATAAAAAGGCGTCGAGTAATTGCTTATTGCTTCTTGAAGTGGTTTGTGGTGAAAATGGAGCCGGTTATCAACGTAACCCAAAGTAGATGATGGTATGCTAAAATTAGTATTCACATTATTAATGCTAAAGAGATTTTGAAACTTTTCAACATAATTTTTGGAGAAATAACATTGGCCAAAAAAAACGTATTTAAGCTGACGTCTAAGTTTAAACCAACAGGAGATCAACCGGCGGCGATCAAGAGTTTGACGGAATCAATGAGTGATAAAAAATATCAGACTCTCTTGGGGGTAACGGGTTCTGGAAAGACGTTTACAATGGCCAACGTCATTGCCCAAACGGGAAAGAAAACTCTTATTTTGGCCCATAATAAAACGCTGGCCGCTCAGCTATATGGAGAGTTTAAGGAATTCTTTCCTGAAAATGCTGTAGAGTATTTTGTTTCTTATTATGATTATTACCAACCTGAGGCTTACGTACCGACGACCGATACTTATATCGAAAAGGATTCGGCCATCAATGATGAAATAGATCGACTGAGGCACTCGGCCACAAGAAGTATTCTGGAGCGAGATGATGTCATCGTTATTTCATCAGTAAGCTGTATCTATGGTATTGGTTCTCCCGCCGAATATTATGATCAAAAAATTGTTTTATTTGAAGGGGAAGAAATTATTCGCGATGATTTTTTAAAAAAATTGATTGCAATTCAATATGATCGAAATGATGAGGATTTCGGTCGCGGAGATTTTCGCTCACGTGGAGATATTGTTGAAATATTTCCGGCGCATGAAGAATCAAACATTATTCGAATTGAGTTTTTTGATCATGAAATTGACTCGATTTCCATTGTTGACCCTTACACGAATGGAGTGATTGAAAAAATTCAAAAGGTCGTTATTTATCCGAGCAGTCATTATGTTGTTGGTGAAGAAAAGTTAAAGCGAGCGTTGGAAACGATTTCAGATGAACTGCGAGATAGACTTGCACACTTATACAAAGAAGAAAAAGTGACGGAGGCAAAGAGGCTAGAGCAGCGCACGCTACTTGACCTGGAAATGTTAGAGGAACTTGGTTTTTGCTCCGGAGTGGAGAATTATTCACGGCATTTAACGGGGAGTAAAGAAGGGGAGCCACCTCCAACATTAATTGATTACTTTGGTGATGATTACTTGATGATCATCGATGAGTCGCATATAACTGTTCCGCAAGTCGGCGGAATGTATCGTGGTGACCGGGCCCGAAAAATGAATTTGGTTAATTATGGTTTTCGTCTGCCTAGCGCTCTTGATAATAGGCCTCTTGACTTTGGCGAGTTTGAAAAAAAGATTGTCTCTCAACTGTTTGTTTCTGCTACTCCTGGAAATTATGAACTTGAAAAAACGGGAGGTGAATATGTTGAGCAAATTATTCGGCCAACGGGATTGCTCGATCCTATTGTTGAAATTCGTCCTTCCTCGACTCAGCTAGATGACTTTATTGTTGAGTGTAAAAAAGTGATAAAATCTGGAGGACGAGTTCTTGTCACGACTTTAACAAAAAAGCTCTCCGAGGAGTTGACTAAATACTACGCCAACATGGGATTGCGAATTCGTTATTTACACTCGGATATTGATACGCTGGAGCGAATAGAAATTGTGCAACAATTGCGTCAAGGTGAGTTTGATATTCTGGTTGGGATCAATTTGTTAAGAGAAGGGCTAGATATTCCAGAGGTTTCTCTCGTCGGAATACTTGATGCAGATAAAGAGGGCTTTCTTCGCTCCGAACGATCTCTTATCCAAACGATTGGACGTGCTGCGCGAAATGCACAAGGGCGTGTGATTCTGTATGCAAATAAACAAACAAAATCTATTCAAAAAGCTGTTTATGAAACGAAGAGAAGAAGAGAAATTCAACATCAGTACAATGTGAAAAACAATATTACGCCTGCAACGATTAAAAAAGAAATCTCTGGAGGGGTACTGGAAACACTCCGGGGGAAAAAAGCACGTTTAAAAGAAGATGTTAAAATAAAAGAAATAAATTCAATTAATCCCAAAGAAATAGAAGAGCGAATTAAAGATTTAAAAGATCGGATGAAGGCTTACGCTAGAGCATTAGACTTTGAAAATGCAGCTAAGATTCGGGATGAAGTTAAAGAGCTTCAAAACTTACGTATGCTTGTTTGAGCTAAATTTAATTAGTCTCTGCGAGAATCTTCGCGGTCAAAATACTCACTCGTGTTTGACTATCAATATCTTGATAGTTGAGTAGTACTTCGACTAGTGAATGCGCGAGACCTAGTTCGTAGGCAAAGTCATCCGCTTCAATCTGAGCTTCGAGTGTCGCAATATTCTTACGATGATGTTGATAATAAAGATGGCCAAATTCATGCGCAAGTATTGATAGTGCGCGATCATTATTGACGTTTTTTAAGCTGCTAATTAGTTCCGGAAAAAGAAGGAGAACACTCGCATCCTTTGGCGTTTGAACAAGGCAGCTATACTCACCACTTACTGGTTGTATAATAATATCTCCGCCTTTAATCAGCTCTCGCTGATGGGCCGGATTGAATTTATCAATTAATTCCAAAAATGCGCGGGAAATATGTCTTTCGTTTAAAAGCCAATGATTATAGGGATTCAGAAATAAATGGTTCTTAAATGATTTTGTTTTATTTGGCGTTTGGTGATGATTATTTTTTTTAAAAATTGAAAACATAGCTACTTGTCGAGCAATTTTTAGGCGTGGGTTAGTATTTATAAATAATATTTAGATAAATGGAAAAAAATGCCAAAAATGGGGGATTCATTAAAAAGAATTTAGAATAATATGATGAAGTTCTCTCTCGCTCTAATATTTTTTCAAGTGATTTGGTTTCAACATCTTCATGCTGCTGAGTTTACTCTTGAGTACTATCCTCAAAAAGTCGTGATGAATGCACCATCTCCTAAGAAAAAAGATAAGACTGATACCGTGATTATTGAAAACAAATTAATGTCCACATTAATTATTCAGATAATTGATCACGAAAATATTATTTCGAATAAATCGATACGAGCAAATCAAACGGGCAGCATCATTTTTAATCGGCACGCAGGAAAAAAATATTTTATTCGCACCATACAGCCCGCCTCAGAGTTAATTGAGCTCAGTCATTTAGGGAGAAAAATTGAGATTCCTTAGAAAAAAAAATACGAAAAAAACTTGTTTGGTCATTTCTGATTTGCACCTTGGTGCTGGTTACTTTTTTCAAGGACACGTGAATAATTTAGAGGATTTTACGAACGATCAAGAATTGGTTCAGTTTTTTCAGTACTATTCAACTGGTGATTATAAGAATGAAGAAGTTGAAGTTGTCATCAATGGTGACTTCATTGATTTTTTGGCCGTTCCTTATGTAAATTTTTTCGATGATCATTTTTGGGGGGACGAAGCGAGTGTTGAAAAGCTCGAACTCGTATTAAAGGCTCATCCTGAAGTATTTGAAGCAATGAAGAAATTTATTTCAATATCAGGAAAAAAAATCACCTATATTATTGGAAATCATGATGCTGAATTACAAATGAAAAAAGTTAGAGAGCATCTTTGTCAATTTTTTGATCATCATGAACAATTTAAGCTGATCGGTTTTGATATTGATGAGTATCGTCCTTTTGAAGGCGTCGTTATTAAGCATGGGCATAGTTATGACATTCCAAACGATATAACGATCGAAGACAACTTTTTTCAAGATGATTCGGGTAATGAGTTTTTTATTCCTCCATGGGGAAGTTATTACGTCGCCAGAGTAATCAATCGATTTAAAGTGGAAAGAAGGCATGTTGCCTCAGTCAGGCCAATAAAAAGATTTATCATTAACGGTTTGATTTATGATTTTTACTTTACCTGTCGGTTTCTTCTGGCCAACGTTGTTTATTATTTTATGGTTCGTTTTATCTATCTTTTTAAGACAAAAAAATCCCTAGGAGCCCTTGTTGATTTAATACAAAGCGAATTAAATCTAAATGATGGTGAAGTTTCCACAAGAGAGTACTTTTTAAAAAATGATAAAGAGCGAGTATTGATAACGGGCCATACGCATAAGCCGGAGTACTCGCAAGTAACAGGAAAGAAGGTGTACATTAACACAGGGACTTGGACCAATATGCATAACCTTGATTTTGCTCATAGTAAAATTGAGAGCACATTAACTTATGCCATGGTTGAATCGGTAGAGGAGGAAGGTGAGAACTCTATTGAATCGAACCTCCAAGCGTGGAAAGGTATCAATGATAAACCATTTATTGATTTTGCATGATGTAGTTGACCGTTTGAGTTGGTTAATAAAAACAATTATTTAGGCATTTTTTTCTTAAGAAGATTTTTCCCCACCCGATAGAGTTGGTACTTGCTCAATCATGAGCATTTAAAATTTATAGCAGTATGCTTATTGCCCCTCAAGGTTAGAAGGGTAAATTCCAGAAAGGAAGTAATCGTCCAAGGAGGATGCAATGGGTTTGCGGATTAACACAAATGTTGTGTCACTTTCTGCTCAACGTCAGCTTGGGGTTTCAAACTCCCAAAAGCAACACTCCCTTGAAAAACTCTCTTCTGGTTCTCGAATTGTTCGGGCCGCTGATGATGCCGCTGGATTGGCAATCAGTGAGAAGTTTAAGGCACAAATTAGAGGCCTTAAACAAGCAGAGAGAAACGCAGGTGACGGTATTTCGATGATTCAAACTGCTGAAGGTGGTTTGAACGAAGTATCAAATATCCTATCAAGGCTGAGGGAGCTTTCAATGCAAGCTGCTTCTGACACAGTTAGTGATACGGAGCGAGGTTTTACAAATCTCGAGTATCAAAACTTGAAGCAAGAAGTCGAAAGGATTTCTCAAGTAACGGAGTTTAACGGAAATAAACTCTTAAACGGAGTAGGCGGAGTCTACGATTTTCAAATCGGTATCAACAATGATGCATTTCAAGATCGAATTACAATGGATACAACGACATTGAATTCAAGTGCAAGTTCATTAGGTGTATCGGAAATCGATATTTCGTCGAAAGCAGGTGCTCAAAACAGCTTAGCGGTTTTAGATCAAGCGATTGAAACTGTTTCAGGCCAAAGAGCTCAGCTTGGTGCCAAGCAAAACCGGTTAACGTCGACGATTCAAAACTTACAAGTTTTCAATGAGAACTTGTCTGCAGCGAATTCTCGAATTAGAGATACCGACTTTGCTGAGGAAACAGCTAAGAACACTAAACTAAATATTCTAACAAATGCCGGAGCCTCTGTTCTTGCGCAGTCAAATGCACAAAACTCAGTAGCACTGAAATTGATTGGATAATTAATATTTAAGTGACCTAGTGAAAAAGGCACCTTTCGAATGAGGGGTGCCTTTTTTTTATTTGTTAGCAGTTTTCAACGCTGACGGAAATTCCTTGGCCGACGCCAATACACATGGTGGCCAGACCATTTTTAAGATTTTTATTTTCCTTCATTTGATAAGAAAGACTTGTCATAATTCGTGCACCACTGGCGCCAAGTGGATGGCCGATGGCAATTGCGCCACCCCAAGGATTAACAATTGTTGGATCAATATTTAATTCTTTTATACACGAGAGCGCTTGGGCCGCGAATGCCTCATTCAGTTCAATGAGATCAAAATGATTTATATCAATGTTATTTTTTTTCATCAGAGTTCTCGTGGACTCAACGGGGCCAATGCCCATCGTATTCGGGTGAACACCTCTTGTCGCCGCGCCAGTGATTCGCACCATGGGGGTAAGTTTGTGCTCTTTCAGAAACTTTTCACTGACGATTAAAAGAGAGCATGCACCATCATTCATCGGACTGGAGTTTCCGGCCGTGACGCTCCCATCTTTTTTGAAAACCGCGCGCAGTTTCGAGAGTGAATCTAGGCTTGAATTTTCTCGAATGCACTCGTCATGCTCAATGGTTTCTTCTGATTTTCTTTTTTGAATGGTGATCGGGACAATTTGTGAAGATAGCTTTCCTGTATTTTTTGCCTTCGCGGCTTTTAAGTGTGAGTTGAGCGCGAAGTGATCTTGCTCTTCTCTGGTGATGTTATATTTTTCCACAAGGTTTTCCGCCGTTTGTCCCATACCTAATAGCTCAAACATTTCTTTCATTTTTGGATTAGGAAAACGCCAACCAAAACTCGTGTCATACATTTTTTGCGCGCGATCAAAAGCACTTTCACCTTTGCTGATGACATACGGCCCGCGACTCATACTTTCAACGCCACAAGCAATCACGCAATCAGAAAGTCCGGAGGCAATTCTCGCGTAGGCACTCATCATAGAATCTAGAGATGAGCCACAAAGTCGATTAATCGTATTGGCTGGAACGTCTAAAGGAATTCCCGCCAAAACGGCACTCATGCGTCCAACATTGCGATTGTCTTCTCCTGCTTGATTCGCACAACCCGCGTGAATATCATCAATCAGGCCTAGATCAAAATCAACTTGATCCACAAGATGCTTAAGTGAGTGCGCCAGCAGGTCATCGGTTCGAACACTTGCGAGGCTTCCGCCAATTTTTCCAAAAGGTGTTCTATTTGCACGGACAATGTAAACTTGTTGCATGATTTTTTCCTTCATCGATTAAGAGTCAAGCTCACTAAAAAGTATAGCGCGCTGGTATCGTTCTGGTGATTCATTTTTATTAAAAGTTGGAAGATTGGAGAGAACCTTTTTGATGCTCTCTTTGTCAAAGTCATTCATCCATGAAAGTGGGCCTTTGGGGTAATTAAGGCCAAAGCGCATGGCCAAATCAAGATCATCAGGTGAGGCCAATTTTTCTTCTAGGGCAATTTGCGCCTCATTGATGAGCATGCACAGGACGCGAGAAAAAACGTGTGTGTTTGTTTGCTCAGTTGCAAAAACAGCGTGCTCAATCCCAGAGGCGACAGTTGCCGCAATTTGATCACACTCTTTTTTTAATAACAGCTCGGCGCCATTTTCGGTTTTAAATTGATACGCTAGTGAGCCATCAACTTTTGCCCATAACAGCTTAAAGCTCTCCTGAGAGTAAGTTGAAAGATCAGCGATCACTTTTTTCTTTTTTGAATTCAACTCATCATAAAGTTTTAATTTGTCTTCAATACTTGCCTTAGATAAGTCGATCACAAGCTCAGTTTCATCTTCTATTTTTTCGTCAATGTTTTTTATCACTTGGTAGGAGAGAGGTGCTTGAAGGTATTTTATGGTTGATTTTTTTTCACCCATTAAAAAACCGTCGCCCGATTTGGCGCCTAGTTTTCCATTTTTCACCATCTCTTGTTGAATAGCATGGGGAGCAAATCGTGGATGAGAATCAAAACTCTCAAATACATTTGTCGTCGCTGCTAAGTTGATATCAATACCAATGAGATCCATTAATTCAAA
>JAURQB010000005.1 GCA_030836365.1 Bdellovibrionota bacterium
AAATTTTTTTGAAAGCTTAAAGCTTCAGCGAAAGACAATTAGTTTCGGTAGTGCATGGAGCGAGGATATCCTTATTTTCAAAGAACCCGACTTTCAAAAAATTTTAAAGGAAGAAAATCCTTTAATTTGTATTTTTCCTCATACTTTTAACCCTGAAGTGATTCGTCGGATAAGATGTACTGTTGAGGAGTCGGGAAAAACGTTAAAATGTATAGATAGGCTTAGCGATTTAACGAAGAACTCGGACAATAATGTTTTTCTTGTGTTGGAGAAAGGGGTTTTGTGTGAGTCATATTCTTTATTTGATGTAGCAGTAATTGGGGGAGGCTTCGGAGAGAGTGTCCATAGTGTTCTCGAGCCAATGTTGGCCTGCTGTAAAACTTTTTGTGGGCGAAAGGTTTTTCGTAGCACAGAGGTAGAAAATTTTAAGACCCTTTTTCCTCATCGAATAGATGTTTGTCAAAATGTTACCCAGATGTCCCAGCTGATTAGTGAATATCTAAAAAATGTAGACAGTTGTGGTGGTGTTGACATGGCCAAAATGATTTCCGATCAGGAAGTAAAATTCAAAGAACTATTGAGGTATTATGAAAACTAATTCGCCTGTAAAGTCAGCTCACTGCTATTTGGGCTTCTCTCCGTTTGTTCTGGGGCATGCTATTTCAAAAAATATTTTGGATAAATCTAAGTTTTTTGAAACCGATGCAGTTTCGACTCCAATTCAGCATTGCTTTTGGTCTGAATTTGAAATTACTCTCTTAACAGGTTCAAAATATAGAGAGGTATTTTTAGAGTTTGATACACCTGTTTCACTTAATTTTGCTCAAAAAAAAATTATCTTGGGTTCGGGCGTTGAGACTAGTCTCAGAGAGCTAAGAAGAAAATTTCCGAGACTTGAGGCTAAATTTAACAATGCTATTTTTAGCAAAGATGACATGGCGTTGTTAGAAAAAAATCTAAATCAGATATGGCTGAGTGTCAGTAAACAGTCGCATATTGAGGCCGTTGATTTTAATCAAATTTTATCTAACATAAATAACCCCTTAATTAATACTCTAATTGACTGGTTAACCGAGGCATTGGCCGGCAATGAGCTGCAATTGGAAAGAAGTTTTATCAATATCACAGGTCTTATCTTCCTAGGTACTCAAATTAAGGAACTTAGTCGGATTCAAGTTTTTTATTTAATTTCTAAAGCCTTGTGTAAGAATTATTTTATTTCTAGCTTTGCCGAACTCATTTGTGCTTTTGATCTTAATAAAAGTATTAGCGCGCCAAAAGTTTTACAATCAGAAAAAGTTCTAGTTCAAAAAATGGATGATAAAGATCGTGATGACCTGCATCTTGGTAATTTTTGTGTCAGTACAGATGGATATTTCGGTACTTCTTATGTGGATAAGATATATGTAAGCGGGGTTTCAAGTGATTATCAATTATTTGAGACAAAAATTGACAACTATCAGGTGATAAATGTTCAGGTTCTAAAAGATGATGGAGTTGATAATCAATTGCTAGTAGAAATGAATGGTGATGAAGATATTTTATCAATTTTTTTTCGTGATAAGGCGTTCATTTTTTCTGAAGAAAAAGTTTCATCTTATCGAGATTTTTTCATTGAAGATAGAGACTTTGACTATCGATTTTATCTTCTTGGATCGGTGGCGAAGAATTTATACAAGCTAAATCACGCCAACGTTCCTCCTTCTGCGGCCCTTGAATTAGGCATCAATGATAGAAAGTATTTAATCAAAGCACTTAATGACTCTCACTATATTGGAAATATTTCCTCTATGTTCTACGGCGATTAAATCGAATATTATATAGAGATATCTTAATTGGTGTAATAATGAATAATAAGGGACAAACATCCGTTGAATATATTCTAATGGTGGCGATACTGGTCATTACTATTATTTCTCTTTCTGGGAAAATTAAGACTTTTCTACTCAGTGATGATGGTAATTGTGCTCAGCCTGAAAGCAAAAAAAGCTACATATGCCAGATTTTTGCTAAAGGGATTCTGAACCCCGAGGCGGGGTTTCGTACTTTTAAGCTGCTGAAGTTTAGTGATTAACTACGCGTTTTTATGTAAGTATTTGTTTCAAGATTGTAAAAAATACTGGTTTACTTCGAATTTAATGAAATTTTCCCTGGGTTTGATATAAGTGTGGCGTTGTGGTGCGTTAATGATTTGCCCATTGCTTACATTTTGTATGCCAGGAGATTTAGTGATGAAAAAAACAATGAAAAACCAACTTAAAAAACCGCTTCGGTTAGTGAAGTTCGGTCTACTTTTATCCTCTATAGGGGTTGCTGCTGCTAACTCTGAATTTATTGAAGACCAATTCTCTGGGGAAATTCCTATTGATATCGATGGAAGCTTCTCTCGTCCAACTGAAAGCTCAAAACTTGAGCAAGTAAGAAAAAAACTAGAGAAACAAAATGAAGAGATGGTACAGAAGAAAATCGAAGATATCCGTGTTGATAATGAAAAAAAATTAACGAAAAAACTTCAATCCGCTCTAACAGGTCAAGCTCCTCTTGTTGCTTCCTCCACCGAAAGCCACGCTGGAACAACGCAAACAAAAGTATCTAGTGATGATAACCTGATTGACCTAAGTCTCAACGTTGGAGTTTCTAATATTAGTGGTACGGCCGTAGATCTTGAGACGACAATTACCGGCAATTTAATGATCGAATCAAAAGTTCATGACAAAATATTAATAGGTCTTGGTATTGGTTACACAAACATCGAGATGACACCGTTGACTGATGTTTTTGGGAATTCTTATTTTAGCGCATATTATGGTTCTGGTTATTACAACGTATCTGGAGAGTATGGGCCGGCAATCGATTATGATCAATTAGATATCTCCGCAAATGGAAAGTTTTTAATCGGAAAATCAAAAAGACTTACTCCATACCTAGGACTTGGAGTGATTTACTCAAGATTTAATATGAGTTCAAGTGGGGCGTCTGCGAATTATTGGGCCAATAGTTTCAATCAGCAACGAGATGTTGATGGTAGTTTTATGAGTCTAAATGCAAATATCGGAGCGAGACTAATGTTTTCAGACCTACTAGGAATGAGTCTAGAACTTGGATACACAAAAGGTGTTGGTGGGATACTTGGTAATAGAACATCCGTTTCTTTGTTGGGCCAAGAGACTGCAATACTTAATGACATTGCAAGTGAAATCGCAGAGAGTAATATTTTTGGGATTAAAGCTGGATTACTCTTTAGCTTCTAGACAAATACTAAATTAATATTTCAACTTACCCCTGAATGAATAATTCAGGGGTTTTTTTGTTTGCTTCGTGTTGATTGAGTCATAGAATATAGTGATATTTATTTTTTATACACGGAGAGTTTAATGCAATTAAATGAAATATTCCTTATTGATGCTAAACGTACTCCTCAAGCGAAGGCCGGTACTTCTTTAATGGATGTTCCCGTTCCCCACCTTGGAGTAGAGCTAGTACGTTACCTATTGGATAAGCACAGCATACCTAATGATTCTGTTGATGAAGTTGTATTTGGAAATACAGGTGCTCCGGCGAAATATACTAACATTGGAAGAATTATTGCCCTTGAAGCAGGCCTTCATAAAAAAACAAGTGCTCATACGGTTCATCGAAACTGCGCCAGTGGTTTAGAAGCTGTGTCTCAGGGCTTTTTACAAATTGCTTCTGGCCGAGCTGAGCTAGTTGTCGCTGGTGGCCTAGAGAGCATGTCTCAGATGCCGTTGATCTACAGCAAGGAGATGACATCTTTATTTGCAGAGCTGATGAAGGCCAAAACATTTGGAGATAAAATGAAGGCCCTAAGCGCTTTTAGACCTCCTCATCTATCCCCAGTTATTGCTATTGAGCAAGGTTTAACTGACCCTTTTTGCGGATTGAATATGGGACAAACAGCGGAAAAACTAGCGAGAGAGTTTAATATTTCTCGAGATGATCAAGATAGTTTTGCTCTTAATAGTCACGAAAAAGCACTTGCTGCTCAGTCTGAAGGAAAATTTGATGCCGAGATCCTGCCTATTCTTATTGGCGCAAAGCTTAACAAATTAATGAGCGCAGATAATGGACCTAGAGTTGATTGCTCAATTGAAAAACTTGGTAAACTTCGGCCGTATTTTGAAAGAAAAAGCGGAACTGTTACAGTTGGAAATGCTTGTCCGATCACAGATGGTGGATCGGCCGTTCTTTTGGCGAGTGCAGAAGCGGTAAAGAAATATGCCCTTGAGCCAATGGCGAGAGTTGTTGATGTTCAATTCTCAGGCTTAGAACCAGAAAGAATGGGAATGGGTCCACTATGCGCAATGGATAAAATTTTATCAAAAACCTCAATGTCTGTAAGTGACTTTGATTTATTTGAAGTAAACGAAGCTTTTGCGGCACAGGTAATTGCTGTTCAAAAAGCAATGATAGACAAAAAAGAAGCGGCGAGATTTGGAGTCGATCGGGTGCTTGGCGAAATTCCCAAAGAGAAACTGAATGTAAATGGTGGGGCCATTGCTCTAGGCCACCCTGTCGGTTCGACTGGATCAAGACTTCTCGTTACAATGGCGCATGAGCTCAAGCGCAGCAACAAAAAATATGGCCTTGCTTCATTGTGTATTGGCGGTGGACAAGGTGGTGCGTGCATTCTCGAGAATTTAAACTAATAAAGGATTAGACATGGAAACAAAATATATAGAATACAAACTAGAGAATGATATTTTTTATGTTGGTTTTGGTAAAAACACGAAAAAGTCAATGACAGTCTTAGATGAAACAACTCTCAAAGAATTAAACGATATTGTTAATGACATTAAAGAACATCAGTCTGGCAAAAAGGGAGTCGTCATTCACTCACTGTCCGACAACTGTTTTCTGGCCGGAGCAGATATTTCTCTAATCGATAGCTTAACTGAAGAGAGTGAGGCAGCGGCGGGTGCAGAAATGGGCCAGAAGCTCTATAACATGATAGAAGACCTATCTATCCCAACGATCGCTTGTGTTCATGGCCCTTGTCTTGGTGGTGGTTTAGAGTTGTCGATGAGC
>JAURQB010000040.1 GCA_030836365.1 Bdellovibrionota bacterium
GAGAATTAGACATATTGCTCACTTAAAATCGGACGCCTGGAGTGAAGAATTTCAAGCATCGATCCATGGTTTTTAAACTCCTCCATTATTTGATGGCTTGGCAGTACGCCTTGATCAAGTCGATCCCAAAAAAGATCAAGCCCTCTTGAATCGAAACCATATCGTGAAAGAACGTCATCACTTACACCGCGAAGCTCGCCAATTACTTCAAAAACATTTGCCCCATCAAGGCCCTTTTTTGCCACTTCGCCAAAACTATAAATGCGATCATGATCCTCGCTTAAACCAGTGAGTTCATTATCTGAGGCGAGAGATAATACAAGACACAATAAAAACATCGCGTGATATTCATGAGTCGTGTTCGCCATTTCGAAAAATTTAAATTCCATGCGGCCATTTTCATTTAAATGCGGCTCAATCGCTGGTGCCACCGGTGACCGCCTGAGGGTTCGTCGCGACAAGACCGTATCGTTGTGTCTTTTTTCAATTTTGCCATCAAAAAAAGGAGAACCTAACGTCAGTGCGCTCATTGCGGGAGCGTAATAATTGACTCGTTGATGAAAGCGCGAAAGATTACAAAAAATTTGCTCTTCAACTTCTTTTGGGTAACTAATATTAATATCAGGGCCATAAGTTTTCATCGCCACTTTCGCCCACGTCCAAAAATCATGACGACGTCCCATGCGATCGGCCTCAAACTTGGTGGCCGTTGGATGGTGACTAAGCGCACTTAAAAAATACCCGTGATTATTCATCGCCTTCGTAAGACGCGCTAAAAGTAATTCATAAATTTGAAGACATGATTCAATTGACGGCATTACAGGAGTTCTAATCTCGACCCCTTTAACCAGCATATCATTGGCCGGTGACCCATCACTATTTTTTAAATGATACCCCTCAACGACAAATGGAGAAGTCTCTTCATGGGCCTCTTCAGGATCCACTCCCGACATTTCTGCAATATCTTTAAAGGGAATATTCGTAATAATTTCGTAAATCTCTTTGAAAGTTAAATCCTTAATCCATAATGCTGGTGAATCAACATTTTTTTGATACAGGATATACTCAACTTCTAAACCGAAACTGAATTGGTTATCGAGGTCAATGCTAAGTTGATGATCAGAATATGTTTTCAATGAAAAGTTCCTTGGTTAGGGATACCGCCATTGGGTATTTGTTTAGCGCGCTTCTTTCTTTTTATCAAGCTATGTTTCAGTTCTCGCTTAAACCAAAAATAGGACAAATATATTCCTGTCAGTAGGGAAATAAGTAATAAAATGGCAGCTGGAAGAAAAATAAAGTCACGAACACTTGTGCCAAAAAAGCTTCCTTCATGAAGGCGAATAAAAAGAGACGTTCTCTTGGCACCGTCATTGATAATTGCCCCTGTCTTGGCGCTTAGATGATACTCATAACGATCATCTGTTCGAATCTGGATAATACCTTTGTGTGGTTTGTAGATAATAGTATTTACACTATTCACAGGAATCTGCGAAATATTGAGAGCTGTTTCAGGTGATACCAATTCATGAACATTCACCGGTACTTCTTTAGAGGGAGTGGGCTGCATCCAAGTGAGATGACTTCGTAAAATAAGAAAGAGTCCGGTGATCACCGTTACCAAAATTGGGAGCGAACAAAGCGCTCCCAAAATAATGTGAATAGAAACAATAGATCTGGACTTTTTCATCTACAAAAGATCTTTTTAAACGCCATCTGGCCGATAAAGTGTTCGGCCAGGACGCTTTTTCACCCATCGTCCTTCAACCATTGGCATAACCTTTAACTCAACAAATGGAATTTCAAATTTAATAAGTCCATAACTTAACATTCTAATTCTTGATAAAAGCCAATCACTTCCACTCTCTTCTTTTTCTTCAAGAGCATTAATGAATGCTTGGCCTTCCTGTATTTTTTGCTCTACCGCTTTTGATAATTTTCTTGAAAATCCAGCATAAGCAGAGCTCGTCAAACACGTTATTACTATCACTAATAATATTTTTTTCATTTCAATCCTTCCTTATTTCTTAATTAAAAAGAATTCACTAACAGCAATTCCTTCCATTGTTACAGGCCCAAAATAACCTCGCCCAAATAGCTCTAACTCAAGCTCTAAAACTTTTAAGTCAAAATGCCTGACTTTATTTTGAGCGTCGTTTGAGCGCACACCTTTTTCTGCAGCAACAAGCATTTTTAAGGCCATATCACTTGCGCGAGAAAGACCGTTTCTAATTTGAGTACGAAGAATTTCTTCACCATCTAAATTATCTTCTGTCACAAGTCTATAAGGCATTTCACTAAATGCTTTTGATCTTGGCTGTACAGGTCGCGGAGTCCAGTTACCGTCTCGTCTAAAAAAGAGTGCGCCAACCACATGGCCTTTCGCTTTTGCAAAAAAGAGATTACCTTTAGCGCCCATACCAATCCCAACTTTAAAGGCATCGAATGAATAATCATGAAGATCAAACTTTTTTACGGCCAATGCTTCAAGGTCTTGAGATAGATTCGTTATGAAAGCGTCAAAACGAGCAGGAGTAAATATTTTGTTATCTTTGTTAACTTTTTGATATCGGTACCACTCTAGACGAAGACGATTACCATTTCCAATACCGATACCTGGTACAATTGTTCCAGAAACTTCAATTGAAATCTCTAACTGGTATTTGTAAACCCACCAAGGGCTAGACTGGGGCACTTCAGAGAGGTTACTGACAATTGATTTGAATTGAATAAATTTTTCGGTTAATTTTTGTTTGAGTTGGCCACGCTTAGAAATCTTATTACTCTTATATAAAGCCTCGACATAATTACTGGCGACCGCTGCTACCTCTGAGTCTGAGCCCGACTCAAGAATTTTCTTTGATAATGGATTGTCCTCAGAAACCTGTTTCTCTTGCACAGGTTTTCTTTTTTTCTCACCATGTCTTGCCCGAAGAAGTTCTTTAGATTCTTTGGTCCTTACCCAAACAAACTCAACGGCCGTCTCACCTTTCGCTCCAACAATACCAAATTTCCCCACATGCTCAATACCAAGCTCCGCTTTAATGGATTGAAGGTACCAATGTTTTTTCGAAACTTTATCAGACTTAATTTGCTCTACACTGGTATCTAAATTTTTTGAAAACAAACTAAAAGATTCTTCAAACTTTCGCTCTTGCGCCTCTTCTGTAGATTTACCTAAAGACACATCTGGATTTATCCAAGATTGTGGAAAGGACCCAAAAGCACTGGACGCCAATAAACTTATTAAACTTGCAATTATTAATTTCATTTTATTCCCCATCATTAAAGTTGTTGAAACCTAAGCTCTACACTGGGCTCGACTTCTAATTTATAGATACTTGTCAACTCAGACTCGAGAACAAAAAATAAACCAACAGAAAGTCTGGTCAGCTCCCACTCACTCTCTTCCGTATTTGATTTATCTAATTTCTTTAAAATCTTTTCTGTCGACTTCTGAAGTGGTTTAGAAATATTTTTTTCTATTTGTTTTTTTGATAGACCCCCATTTGCTCCTGCAAAAGGAATCATGATTTCTTCTTGATTTGTCTCAGGCTTGCAGCCAATCAGACCAATCAGTAATAAAATGGCCAGTACACGCTTCATTAATACTCCCTTAATAATAATTTCAACGGAGTTTGCGGCATCGTCACAAAGTTTGTCAACTCAAACTTTTGTTTAACGCATCACACTTCATGCACTGCTGCGGAGTTTTTTTAACTAAATATCAAGAACGGACCCGCAAGTAAGTTCTGTTTGTTATCATAGTTAATAAAAACATAACGCAGGAAAAATTTTGAAAATA
>JAURQB010000041.1 GCA_030836365.1 Bdellovibrionota bacterium
AAAAAACAAATTTAAAATTGGTTCTTTCTGAAGAGGACTTCACGATCCCACTTCCACTACCATGCTGTCTAAACGTCAATGATAATGACATCGAACTTAGATCAGTTTTATTCATCGAACGTGGAGAAATCGTGATCAAAGGAAAAACGGCACTTATTAAAGTTAAAATATCTGAGGAAGATGAAACTTATTCAAATTTAGATAAAATTTTAGAAAGTCTGACAAATATTTTATACGATGACAAAGCTAGTTTCATTAACAGGGGTCATCGAAAAAATTTGATTGGCTTTATACAGTCAGCCCTTTAAGAAAAAAAACAAGCAACGGCCAAAAGGTACCGCGTACCTTTTGCTCTTTTGCTTTTTCTCTACCCTCTGCTAAATAAATCCTGCTTAGAAGTTTGCGCGAATAACGCTCAATTTTTTCTCCGCAACTTCTCTTAATTTCTCCCCAGTTAAACCAACGGGAGAACTGGGTAATGATCTGGCATATTTAGTTATAGCATCCGTTACGTTGGGCATTGATCCACCTTTTATATTTCTTTTTATTTTTAAGATAAAATCTCTTTGAGATAAATTAGTTATATCGAGTGAAGGTAGCGTATAATCTCCATTCATCACCCCATTCATCACAACTCCTATATTTTCAAACAATTCCCCTGCTTCTTGATTAATTGAAAATATAATTTCATCCTTTAATTCTTTTGAAATATCTAATTTAGATATAACATCTCTCAATCCTATTACATCCCTTGCTTTTTGTTGTGATGCTTGTATTAATTTCCTATCAGCCAACATTAATGAGGAGTGGGCACCTAAATCGTGTATTTGGTAAACATCTCTACTCCCCATAGGCCAACCAAAACCATTTGCCAATCGGTCAATTGTTCGCTGAGAAGATAACGCTAATGGATTCTCTCCGTTAATAGGTGCAGAGTAATAAAAATGAGAATCAATTCTAAGCGGACTATCATCACCAACAGTTTCATTAAATGCTTTTATATTAGCATTTAATTCTTCCGCATCACCATAGCTGTATCGTTGATGCTCAACTTTTCTCATTCCAAAAAAAGAGTCTGTGACTCGATCACCATAAAGTTCAATAATATGTTCAGGTGTGGGAAGATAATGATTTACTCCTTTGTCATCAATAAAATTTACTCCATTTACACGTCCACTTGAGCCTCTATCAATTTTCAACAAGAAATTCCCTTTAAATGGAGGTGCAGGAATATCAAAGTTAAATTCTTGCCTTGTGCCACCTCTATACCCAAGGCCTACTTCGTCTGTAAAAAAACCAGGAGTCATTCGCATCCTTTCACCCGAAACAGAAGGATCAATTCCAATTCGAAGAGGCCCTGAAGAAATTGATGAGTTAGAAATATCTGCTATTAAACTATTTAGCTCAGGGCTTGACTCAAATACACCAAGACGGCTTTTAGTCGTTCTTTTTATAAGCTCTAACCTCTCCGGAGTTATCAAAGTTATAAAATCAACAGGTGAAAGTCCTTTCTTTTTCACCGCTTTCAAAATTTTCAAAATTGCTTTTTCGGAAATAACTCCATTGGCCTGCAAAATAAAATTGCTAAGTACCCTGGCCATGACAGGGTCAAAGTCTTTTAAAAATTTGATATACTTTCGACCGTTTTTTATATTTCCGTCCATTACTTTTAACAAAAAGTCAGGACTCATGTTTTCTAGATGATTACCAAACAACCTTGATAATTCTGCGAACTTTGAATGTACCTTAACGTCACTGGCCCTTTGTGGTTTAAACTCACTAAAGTAGCTTTGTATCCTACTTTCTAGTGCATTTCTGCTAATATCATCACCAGGAATATTCGTACCTCTTAAAAATTTAACGATCTCAACTGAGTCTCGTCCAGTTTCATTCGCGACAGACTCGATAAAATTTATCACCTCAATGATATTATCTTGTTCAAGTCCGCTTACTTTTTGGGGCAAATACCCATACTGTGATTTTAATTCCTGATGAATAAAAACAGGTGTACACTGCCCAAAAATATCTCCAGTAGATAAAATAAAAATTATTAACACGAACGACATAAAAAAATTTCGGAATTTTATTTGGAAAAAATGAGATCGCCAAAAGGTACCGTGTACCTTTTGAATTCGCCTCTTTAATTCATATGTAATTTCAATCACTTATTTTTTTTATTCAACCATAGCTATTGAATTTTCGACACAGGCTTCCGATTAAAACATCATGATGAGTCATGCTCTAATCTTAGTTACAACATGTATAATATTACCTGTCGCCAATTTACTTGCAATGAGCTCAAAAGAGACACCATCAAATTCAGACAGTCTCTTCGAGAAAGAATCAATTCAAACGACAAATACACTAAATCAAAGAACAACAACAAAGGTAAAGGAAAGAACAAGCACTAATTCATTTATAGGTGGCGGTATTTTTGATATTGAAATTCCCACATTTGAAAAAAATGAAGGTCTTAAAAATAATTTCGATCTAAAAAAAGATACATTTGATTCATACTCTATCGAAATGAATACAGCGTTACTTCGCTTTTTTAAATGTTTTCGCTTAATCACAACAAGACCTCCAACATCATCGGAGGTTAGAAATTTTTTAACCGAAATTTATAACAAAGAAGAAACTGAACAAAATGAAATCGCGGCCACTATGTGTGTTGGTCTAATCAAAGAAGCAAGTTTTGAGCAAAACTCTAATGGGTTTATACTTTCAGATCAATCTTCTGAAGATAATATCAATATCGTTCGAAACTTTAATTCTCTTCATCGCAGTTGGCTAACCAATACAAACTCAATCGATACATACACCCCAAGAGGAGGAATTGACATTCATGAAAGTGGTGAAGCTTCCTTGCGTTATACTCTTGCCTTATTCGGAGTAGATGCTGGAGTTAAGTATAAATCAATTTTAGGAAATACAGGAGGATTAACTGGTGCGCTCGAGGGTGTGAGAACAAATGGGCCTTTGAGCCTAGGCGGAAACTGGGGAGGCTCACCAAACTATCACTTCTATTATAATGGTGCGGAAGTAGATGATGATAATTATGTAGCAAGAATTTATCAGTCTTTTGTGGCCATGAGAAGTTATGCCTTGAGCGCTTACGAAATCGATGGCTCCACTAGATATCGATTTGATTCTAACGGCGATTTAAACGTTACGCTGCCATGGTTAGGTAATCCACTAAGTAACCCGGTTACAGAGGGAAACAAGTGTGACGATAGTGGATGTGGTGACCTACATGACTTCTGGGATCAAATTGATCATCCTGAAGAAGGAGAAACGACAGGCTGTAATCCGGTTGATAACGAAGGATTTTACCTGGAGTATGGTGATCTTGTTGGAGTAAAAACTGCGATTAATTGTGAAATCAAATATTCAGAAAATAAATCCACAAGAGAAGATCCATATGTTTTTCATAACATTGACGATAAAACATTTAATGTGAAACATCACGTTGGTGGTGGTGCTATTGGAAGTTTTGACTATTGGGCAAATAATAATAGTGCTGTTGTTACGTATGGAAGTAAACAAGGTATTACTCATGTTAGTAACGAGGATTTTGCCCGCAGATGGGCCAGGCATGTTCTTGAAGACTTCTTATGTAGAGAAGTACCAGTATTAGATTCTGCATCGGCGTCAGCAGATATAAGCAATGATCCTTACTCTGAACATTCATTTCGATCCGACGGATCTTGCTTGGCCTGTCATTCCACTCTTGATAGAATGAGTGCGGCGGCAAGAAATATTGAGTTAATGGCATTAACAAAAGGACAAGCTAAAAATATCAACCAAGATAATTATTACTCTATCCCCCAATCAACAGGTCTTCTTATCGATTATAATTATGAGAAATGCTATAAGGAAGGATCAAATTTCGTTGATGATATCCAAGTTACTAGTGAAGAATTATGTAATCTCGAAATTGATTTAGATAAAGTAAAGTGTGAATATGGTGAATACAATGAAAATGGAGAATTAGAATTCGTAAGTTGTGGATGCAATGAAGGAGAAGAGTGTAATTTCGCCAAATATTTTGACATGGATATATGGGACAGTGACTGCAGCGATAATATGTACTACAAGACTTATTGTTTCGAAAAAAATGAAGGAGATTGCGTTTTTTACGAAGGAGATGAAAATGAAAACACATTTGCCTATTGGAAGTCAAAACACTACCTAGATGATGAAGGAGTTAGTAAGTTTGATTTTGATCATGATGGAAGTGTGGATACTTCCATTACGGCCATAGACACTCAGATTAATCTTACTAGAAACCTGTCAAATTTTAGTAACCACGAAATCAAAGAATTATTTGGACCCCTTGGATGTGTTTATGATCGGTGGGGAAATGAAAACCTAGACCAATTACGAAATTCATTCCACTATAAAGATTTCGAAGTTTCAATTAGTAGTTCGCCTATCTGGCCGGAATCGGGTGAAGAGACACGATTTGCTTACAGTTACCAAAAATCATATCCTCAAGGTGCCTTATGGATGAAAGACATTAATAACGATGAAGTCATGCAAGAAGTCGTTGGTATAGATCAACTTGGAAATGCACTATCAAATACACCTGATTTTTATGCTTGTGCAGCGAAAAGATATTTTCACTTTTTCACAGGAAGTGACATTCCACTGTTTTATCCAGACAAAAAAGACCCAACAAATAGAATTACCAACATGAGTGAGCTTGAAGTACAAAAACTTGAATGGATTATTAATCTTGGAAACGCATTTAAAGACGGAGGCTCTCCTACCCTTTTATCTGAGCTGAATCAAAAGAGAGCAGAAGTAACTAAGTTAATGAACACAGAAGAACAGGAGTCATCTCCAGTAGAGAATCTTCATGACGTGATCTACAACATTATTCTTTCCGATTATTTTATGGAATCAATTATTGGCGTTGATGAGTCCTTAACCGGCCCTGTAGAATTGGAAGCATCTACAGTCATTGATGATTATTATAACAATCTTAACGACTGTGCCAGTTGCCATACTACAGATAGTAATGGAGGTTGGTTAGAAGGTTATAGTAATGATAAAACAAGCTGCATCGACAGGGTTAATTTTATAAAGTCGATAAATGATCAAACACCAAATCACCAGTATGACCCAGAAGGTGGCACAAACTATTTAAAATATATCTCCACCGAGAATCCTTGCGAATCATTAATTTATTTGAATCTATCAGATTCCCAAGATGAGTGTGGAAATGATTCTCCTCGGCACGGAACTGATGATAGTGATCCAGTGAATAAGGGCTGGATGAATGAACAAAGCGAAGTTGAAATTGATCAAAGTCTGCTAAAGGAAATGATTGAAAATTTTGATGACCTAGATAATTACTGTAATGATTCGGAGGAGGAGTAATGGATAAATTTACCAGGCGAAACTTCCTCTTTGGTATTTCAAAATTTGGTATTGCCACCGGAATGATCGATATATTTTTAGAGCAAATCATCCTAGGAAAAATGAATCAGCTATTAGCAGCGGAAGAATCTAGCACCTATTACCTGGGACTATACCTTTCTGGAGGACCTCCTCAATGGATGTTGGCGCCACTAGAAAGTGGGTTTACTCCAAGTAACGGCGTTGGAACTAGTTTCAGTACGACAGGAACACCATCATACTCTTTATCAAATGATTTACCTCCAATTTGGAGTGACTCCAATTTAAAAAATAACGTCGCTTTTATTAGAGGTGTTCAGTCTCTCCCTATTCATAGCGAATCTGTCACGCAATTTACACCGCAATCAAGCTACCCGGGTATTCACGGGCTGGCATCCTTAAAAAACTCAAAATACCCTATTGCTTGTATTCAATGGGGACTTGATGCAGCCCTTAACCACCCTGAGAAAAAAAGCTCTGCAGTCATTTACACAAGCCTTAACTCTGGAACAGAGGAAGATATTATTCGAGAAATAATTTCTCCCTTTGACTCAAAGTCTGTGACAAAAATAAATGAACATTTAGAAAGTAAAATTGAAATAGCTCTTAATCGTCTGGTAAAAATGGGAAGTAGCTACAATATTAATGCCTCAAAAATGAAAGAAGAAGTCAATTCGGCAAGAAATATTATCAAACAAGGCTTAAGCGGTCTTCTTGATACTGAAGACGGCTTTGAAAGTTATCTTTCACCATACAGGGACAGAGTTCAAGATGGAATCCGAACCGAAACAAGCACACCAGGAAGTTATAGTGGTACCAATCACTCGATGTGGAAGATAAACGAGGATCACTCTTTAAGCAGTGGAGATAGCTACGATTGTTTAAATGGTACTAATGATACCCTTGTTGCCAGCTTGGCCATCGCCCACTTTATTTTTGAAAATGACATAAGTAATTCGTGTTTAATGTCTGCAGGTAAACTTGAAAACATAGGAACGATCAACAGCGGTAATTATCAGGCACATGAGATTAATCATGATGCGCATGATGTGGGTGCAAATGCAGCAACATATTTCTTCACACAATACTTCAAAGGTATTTTGGCCGGACTTGATAAATTTCGCCAGTCAATGTTCCCGGATTCAACTAAAGACTATGTCTTTCATTTAGGAAGCGAATTCAGCCGTAGTGCAAAAGCAGACGGAACTGGATCAGATCATGGAACAGACTCATCCGTTCACACAGTTATATCAAATAAAATATCAGGAAATAATGCCTATGGAGAGATTGGCAGTACGGGAAGTGACGGTGATACATATTACGGAAGCTGGGGGCAAGCAGCCGGAAGCCCTGTCAGTCTAAAAACCGTTCACTATAATATAGCGAAGCTTCTAGGTACAACATCTTTTTCATTTGAAGATTACGACGCAACGATTGATATCACATCGTCAACAACTGCGAGTGTAAAAACAAAAATTAAAAACAAGGGAGTTCCATCATGAGACTCTCCTTCCTCTTATTAATACTATCATTAACTTTCGCTCCCAATTCTTTTGCGATAAAGATGGAAAGTAAAAATATGATAATGAGTACTGCTAGCGAAATAAATACCTCATTAAACGCACAAGGCAGCTCAAACAAAGTAAGTGTGACAAAAGAAGATATTGAAAATTATTACGATAATCTCAGTGGCTGTATTGGTTGTCATTCGGGCACACAGAATTATGGAGACGGAGATGGTGTTTCTCCTTGGTCAAGTAACTTTAACTTAGGTGCTAATAATTGTGATGATCAATTAGAAGCGTTAAAAACATTATCGACAAATAAAAGTGTATGGAGCGGAGAAAATATGGACCAAGCTCTAATATCCCCAGGCAATCCTTGCGTCTCCAGACTTTATACTGTTTTTCGCGCAAGTGAGTCGAATTGTTCTCAGGACATCATAGAAAGTGATGCTGGCTGGATGGGAGAAGGGGGTTATGGCGATGGCTCCTCTGCAGATATAATCAAGGAAATGATAGAAAACTGGAATAACCTTAAATGCAGTGATGACTCCAATAGTTCGATAAAAATCGATACTAAATTTAGTGAAATGAAGTCCCCTTTTGCAGACAAATACAAAAAAGAGGTGACCTATACTAAAGGAGATCAGCGAACAATTGATAAGATGACCGTTTATCATACGCTTTTTGAAATTTTCAATCAAGAAGCCGGAGAGAACATAGAATTAAAAAATATTTTGAAGCGTAATGTTTTGGACAAACCATTTTCATTTGGTTCCCCATGTGATTTATACAACATTAATGTAAGTGGAAAATATGAAAGACATAGCTTTGATGATGAAACAGACCGCGTGCACTCTCCTGATGATGGACAAACTTGTATAGATTTTTATGGTAACTGCGGAGACGATCCTCAGACTAACCATATCTCTGGTGATTTTATTTGTTATCAACCGTCTCACATTCAGGTTCCACACAATCAAGTAAGTAATGTCATTCGTGCAGGCTTGATGCAAAAAGCTTGTGGAAAAATAATATTCCCCGAATTTGAAGGAAGTGAGAATAATGACTGGAGTGACCTTGAGTCGAATAATCAATATGTACAAGCGGCCCTAGAGAAAGCCTGCGACGACTCGTCTGGATGTGATGAATTAATGACGAAAATGTGGATAAAGTAATGCTGATGTTTTACCCATTTCTACAAAAAACAAATCAATCAGCAAAAAAAGGAAGCGCCACAAAAAATAATATTAATAAATATGAATCATTAATCCCAGAAAATCTAATTAATGACATTATAAGAGATGTCGAAAGCGCTACAGATCAAGTCTCAAATTCGAGTTATGATTCCTTAAAAAAGGAAATTAACTTTAGGCTATTACTATATATTCTATGCATTGACCCGAGTTGGCACTAATAAAAAAAATTATTTATTACGTAAATAAAAAACATCAGACAGTTCAATAAATGAACCCATCAGTCCACATAATTGTATAACCTCAGGAGACTGGTCAAATTTTGAGATTTCACCAACGTAGATATCTCCCTTTAGACCTTGAGTGCAGTAAAGAGCATTTGGGTTTTTACCTTCAACAAAAAATTGATTTTTCTGTTTAATTTTGAGTGCCTCTACCACAAGTGGGCAGCTCCAATTGAGACAATCACTAGTGACTTTTACTTTATTATCAAGGAGACCAAATTGATAGAAACTTTGTCTTATTTTGACCACGATTGATGAATCTTCAGATCGTGATGTAGTTGAAACACAGAGACACACCAATAAGAAGAAAATTATTTTCTGAAAATGTAATCTATTCATCATTCCCCTTCCTTGATCGTAAATGTCTCAACTACGTTATTAATAAGTTTGTTTTCACCAACCCAGATAGTTCCTCTTTCTTTATCACATTCGAATAATTGCTTTCCCTCTCTAGTGTAAGGGTAGCAGGTTTTTCCCCAACTATTCTGGATAAGGTATTGTGTCTCTCCTTCGACGCACTTCATTCCAATGACGACGACACCGTGGTCGGCATGTTTTAACCTTGTTTCTTTTCCTTGAGACACCTCACTTTTACAATTATAGCTGGGGCTAGTGAGACCAAAATGATGATAGTCCTCCTTATATTGATAGCCATCCGGGCCACCGCCAAGAAAAGAGGCACAAATATTTAACAAGGTAGGCACGCCATTTTTATTTCCAATACTAGAACGAAGGTTTTTGCTAATGATAGAGCGAAGAGAGTTTTTTCTCTGCTCAATTGCGTAATTTTCAAAATTAGGTTTTTTCTTTTTCATACATCGTGATAATAAAATAATACTGTTAGACCTATCTCCCAATTCCTCTTTACATGAATTAAACAGCTCCTCATCTGGCCGAGCTGAGATAGCCGTATTTTCACATTCCATTTTTTTAGGGATGAGATAACCTTCCTCACATGAGTTACTCATTATATTTCTGAGATAACTTATTTGATCACTGTCCGCCGCCATCATTCGATCAATGTTAGACATTAATAGCTCAACAATATCCTCATCTCTACCTTTTCTCGTCACTGACAGTGCCTCTGACATCTGTAGTAAATCATCAAATAATTTAATTAATCTCTTATCTTCAGTTGAATGCTCGCAATTTCGATCCAGTAATTCGTTAGAAAAATTATCTCGCAGTGTATTTTTTTGATGCTCCATGCACTCTTTTTGCCCCCCAAAAAATTTAAGCACCACCTCATCATTTGCAGTTGTTAAATCACTCATAGTGCCAAGCCCAACAAACGCATTCTTCGGCCATACTGGAGCTGCATAACGGCTTCTATCCTCGGGATAGTCTTTTAAAATATCATCACTAACGACAGAGAAATTACTTTGCACAAATCTACTTAATTCCTCGCGTAGTTTACTTGGATTAAGCGATGCCGAAGGATTGTCTTGTAATTTTCTACCATAACGCTCAATACTTTCTTTCAAATTAGGATTCATACCAATTTCAATTTTATTACCGTTAATTTTTATATTAGATGAATCACAAGTTTGACTAAAAATTTCTTCTAAGTATTTTTTTCGTGCACTTAACTGCTTTATCTGAAGAGAGAAATTATTAGAAACACTCTCCTCCATTTCATCACCAGTAACATCTAATGCTGATTTTTTTTGCTGCAATTCTTTTTTTACACGTTTAATTCCATAATAATTTGCCACACAGGAGTTTTTGAAATTTTTTGTTAGCTGATAAACCCGTGGAAAACTTGATTCTCCATTTAATGCAGACATACTACAGCGTATAGCGCCAGTATCACGTATTTTACTAACTATTTTCTTTATTATTTTTTTATTCTTTTTACCGTCTCTTTTACTTGAATTTAAGGATAAATAAAACCCCTCCAGCTTTTTCAGGAAACTACTTCCTTGGCGCTTTAATAGTTCATTTATATCTTGAGAGTCATCACTGAAGCATATTTGTCCGCCCCCTCTTCTACGACGATTTTTCCTTTGCTCTTTTTTTATATTGTTAAATAAAGTACAGGGACTGGATCCTGAAATCCAATGCCCCTTTTTTTTATTTTGTTTAACATCACCACTTCCAGATTGATATTTATGCGTCGCTATTTGAAGGAATGATAACGGTGCATCTGCGTGGGCACCAAGACCTAAAGAAAGTGAATTTGATGCACAGGTGCCCAGGGAGATTTGATTTTGAGGTAAGTTAAACCCATGAAGTGATCCTTGCGGATCCTTAGCGATATCAATTACCTCATCTGACGTACATTCAGCGCTACAGAAATCCCCTATGCCTAGAATAATCATTATTAATATTTTTTTAATCATATATTCATCATAAATTAATTAGATTAAATACAAAGTGTCCATGCCTCGCACATTATTTGTAATTCCTCTTCTCACAGAAGAAAGATTCGAAGTGATCCCTAATGCTCCACCTAGACTCTTGAGACCAGTATTAGCGATATTAATTACATGGGATAACATATCTCTGGTATCACCCTCATTAACAATATATCGGGCATTTATCGAAAAAAATGAGCTTTTATTTAGAATAACGCCTTTCACCACAAGGTATGCACAGACTAAGCACAAATTTGGCCAACACTAGAAAGTTTTAGAATTATCCAGACAGGTTAACCTTAAAAATTGAAGAAAAACTATTAAAAACATATACGAATAATTTTGATTACTTAATTTAAGTGTTTTGATTTTGGTACAACCTTTGAATCGAAAAGTGCAGGACTCGATAGGAATTTATCCAAACTATCCGTATAAAAAAGATACATGTTTTTTTCATTCTAAGACTCCCCTAAATTCATATATATTAAAAAACAAACCTATTTTGAATCAGATTCAAAAAGATCACTCACTTTCATTAAAAGTGCAATACAGCTTTTGCAATAAAAAAGGGATCGCTCATTGCGGTCCCTATAACTAAGTCGTCAAATTTTACATTGCCTCAACTGGGCGCCCCAGACATGAAACCTTCCAACTTCGCTAGTAAAACCAATGAAAGCGTTCCCTGAAAAAGCACAATGCTCTATACTGCGACTAGGTATGCAGGGAGGACTAACGGCCCAGAATAGTCCGTCCATATCCGACAATGCCTGCCTGATTCCGTTTTTCTCCGCTTCTTCATATTGTTGAACTGTTGGAACAGTCCAAGCAATGCCTTCGGTAAAGTTAGATAAGGTCCAATTATCTATAAAGCCTGAGGTCCAGCGATCTATATGAGTACATAAATAATGAGATCCCATAGAATCAACCTTGTATGGAGCGCGCTCACTCCAAATGAGACCTGTCGAAACTTCCAAATAATATTCCTCGGAATCTTTTGTTCTTGTCACAAGAGCGAAGCCTTCTTTTTTATAGTCGCAGTCTTTAACTCTTTTTTCGATAGAACCTTCTGATCCGCACGGTGGCAGGGCAAGAGCGGAAACACTCCATACAGCGAGAAGTGCGATAAAAATAAATTTCATTGAATCCTCGTTTTTAATCAGTTGGTCTTAACCATCATGTTGTTGATATTATTACCTGGCGCGCTTTGGTGATGAGGCACCCCTAAACCTTCAATGTTGTGTCGGTAGCACTTCTCTGGCTTTTGCGTCAAATAGTAAGAAAAAGAATGTGTTTTATTCAACGAGAATATAACCCTCTATTTAATCATTTTCATAAATCGATAAATTGACTGACTGATAGCCCAATTGTTTTTGCCAAGGCCATATTTTTTGCTGTTCCAAAAAATGAGTCATCAATAAAGCTTAAATTAAATGATGTAAGCTCATGGATATAACTCATGTTTAACCCTAAATTTAAAAGGCCCATTGAAAAGGCATGAGAAACCTCATTTTTAAATTCAATTTTCCGACCAGATCGATACCGGTAATTTATGGAACTACCAAATCTGAAACCAATGTTTTTCGGAGAATACCCAAAACTAATCACAGAAGATGCCCCAAAACCAGGTGTAACAGAAATAGATGTGCTGCTTAATTCTTTAGAGTTAAAAGACTTGTTTAATACAGTAGAGTCAAAAGACCTCTTTATTTCATAACTCGCCTCAAGTGAGCCGAGAAAGTCATATTCGCCAACAACCTTCACAAAAACAACTCCAGCAGCAGACCGATAAAAACCACGGCCGACGGCATCTGTCGCGAGAGGTTTTTTAGACTCATAAACAGATCCACCTGTTGGTAGTGTTTGAGAAAAATACAAAAACCCTTTCGGTTTCCAAGCACTATAAGAGAGCTCCGGAAGAAACTCATAAGTTACTTGGGCACTAATATCACCAATTCCAATAGAACTTTCACTAGTTGTATTGCTGTTAAAGGTATTAAGTCTGATGGGAATATTAACTCCCAACTGCCAATAGGTGGAAACCAAATGAGCACCTGAGAAAACAAGACCTTCAAAAACTTCTTGGGTATCGCCTGAGCGCCTTAAAATATCTCCAGACGCCATTGCATCGTGAGAGACTCCTGTGTTCGTGTAAGAGAAGTTATATACGCTTTTAAAGTCTCCAAGAATCATGCTTGATAATCCTGCTCCGACAGCGCCACAACATGCACCAGCATACGCCCTTCCACTAAATAAAAAGGCCAGAATAATTAGAGCTCGAGTCCCCATTTCACCTCTTCTTTTAGTGCCTCACCATCAAAAACTTGAAAATGAATATCCCAGTAACCAGGCATCGTAAAAAAGACTTCACTCGCCAAAAAGACACCATCTGCTATTTTCTCTAAGGTCACAGGAAAAGAGCCATGGCCCATTCCGGGCATCCATAGTTTAACTTTAAAAGATATCTCCTCTCTATAAGTTGTTCCGTTACTACCTTGAAGGATTATCAAAATTTTTGACTCATCAAAAACGTAGGGGCCTTCTTGCCAAAAGGTGTTAATGCTTACTTCACTGTCTTTTAGATAAAGCTCTGATTCAACGGCCTGAACACTTCTAAGTTCTCCTTCATCATTCAAAAAAGGAGACTCTCCACACCCAACAAGTAAGAATAAAAGAATTCCAAGAAGCTTCATCTACTGATCAAACTCAACTCGAACGGCCGCTGTTTCCATTGCTCTACCGTACCTTTTATAATCTGCTCTTATTTCCCAGTATCCTTGCATCCCGTGCATAAAAAATCTTGCATCTCTCACTTCGTACACACCGGGACGAACATTCTGATAAGTCATTTTTGGGCCACCATGAGAATGCCCATTGTCCATCACCATCCAAGCATAGAAGTGGAAGTCTACCTGAGCATCAATTGGTGACTCAGACAAATCACCTTTACGATACATTTTCACCTCAAAGTGACTTTTTTCTCCCAAATACGGCCCATCAATCCACTCAAGCTTTCCACAAATTTTATTTTTTTCAAAATCAAAGTCACAAACTGCCCATGATTGAACAGAACACAGTATTAATAACATTCCCAAAAACAATTTCATTATTTCACCTTTGTATATAGCAACCCAAGGTTTTGGTTTGCTTAATTGTAATTTCTTTTCCGTCAGTAATTTCTGCTAAAGCATCTTTTAAATAAAACTTAGACGCCTTCTTAGGATTTCTCGAATTAGTTGCGCCCCCATGATAAACAACCTCACCAGTTTTATTTAAAATAAATACATGTGGAGTTTTAAGGGCATTAAAGATATTGGCGTACTTTAATTCTTTATCTAACAAAATCGGAAAATCGATTGAGTAGTTCGCATAAGCTTTCATCGCCTTTTTTAGATTCATTGATTTATTTGAATGAAAACCAACAAATGAGATCTTTGCATATTTTTTTTGAAGTTCGTTTAAATGATCAAAGTGGGATTGGGAACACGGACACTGTCCATTTAAAAAGTAAGCAACCACATAAACACTTCGATCTAAGCTTAATTTAGTTTTATTGCCTGAGCGTATATCAACGCCGTCATAATTTTTCACGACCGCCATTATCTCGAAACTATAAATCAGGAGAAACGCGGCCTTAATCAAATTGCCCATGAATAATCGTTTATTATAGGCAATTACCCACGTCAAGGCTCTTTGGGTATGTATCAAGATTTAACACAGAAACTCCCCTCGTATTCAAATGAAAAAGATCCGCGGCCTTTTTATTTGTAACAATTGGAATCTCATATAGGTCGCACATTCTCATGAGTACATCAATATCCGCTTGGTGAGGATGAGAGCTCAAAGAATTCCGAAAAAATACAACGAGGTCTATATCGCCTGCGCAGACCTTGGCCGCGATTTCAATGTCTCCGCCCAAAGGGCCTGAACGACACACTTGCTTGATAGAAATACCGCATTGATTAAGTAATCTTGCTGTGCAGTTTTTTAGAATCATGAGCAATCAAGGCGATATTCATCTTCAGTATTCCTGCCTAATCTTGTTCTTTCGTGAATGTAACTTTGAACTCTTCAACTGAATCACTTACGCCATTAGTGGAGCTTAATGTTAATTCAACTGCAAGGGTCCCAAGTTTCTTCACTTTACAGTCCCATTTACTTTTCCTTTTCCCATTACGCGTTGTCCTCATTTTATTTACCCCACAAACATAAGAGAATTTTGCCACAAGATTATTATAAGCATCTGTAATAGTGTATTTACCATCCTCAGAGTTTAAAAATTCGAATGTTACTTTTTCAACCCTATCTGCAATATCACCTTCACCAGGATTAAGCTTTACTTTGATAAAGGTCATGGCATTATCTGTAGTACAGTTGAAAAACATTTTTCGCTTTGACTTAATTTGCATTCCGCAATGATAAGAAAAGTTTTGTTGAATATACTCCATGGCATCATCAAATGTTATTGTTTCGTTGTGCCATGACTGACCAAGTGAAGAAAGGCTTGTGACGAGTGTTAATAATAGTAATAGTTTTTTCATCTTTAACTCCTGGATATAGTTAATCTCAATTTCAGACGCACTATATCAAAACAGAAGAAAGTTTTGGGTTAGAAAATATACCCTTCACACAAGAAGCTCAAACTAAGATACTTTCAAACATTTACCCTCTTCATTAATAAAAAAGTGATCAAATGAAACGCCCAAAAAGTACCGCGTACCTCTTGGTTTTATTAATAATGTTTTTTACCTTCCTTTGGTAACGCTTAGTTAGATTTTGACGTTCCATAAGCATGATAACCTCACGTCCATCAGAAACAGTGATTTTACCAGCTGGAATGTTATCCCATCTAGAGGTCCATTTATTAAGAATGCTGATATAAGTTTTTGCAGTTTGATCGGAAACCTTACAAAGATGACCAGCTTTTACTTCTTGATACCATAGATGAACAACATCACTCCAAGAGTGACCAAATCCATCGGTCTCTTGAATTTCAAAACTAGCCTCTCTAATTAATCTTTTCTCTTCTCGTCCACCCTCATAAATAATTATCGATAAGCTTAAAATTAGATGGGGATTAATGTATTTAAACTAGGTGATTGATTTACAAATGTTTTACCTCGGTTGATGGATGGATGAGGCGTTGCATTGTATGCTCTATCAACTTGGGGGAGTTTTAGATGAGCTTTTTTATTAGAGAAATAGATCGAAACAATGATGAAGAAATTGACTTGGTTGTTGATAGGGCAATGGAAACCGTGTTGGAGACCATTCCTGAGTTTGAAGGAAAAAAAGAAAACGCCCTTAAAATTTGGTCAAATTTTACCTTTGAGAAGATGAAGGCAATGTTTGTTAAGGATTTTGATAGCGCTGCTCACCGTATCTTTGTCATCGTTGATGACTTTACTAAAAATGTTGTTGGTCACGCTATTTGCTCCTATAAATCAGATGATGATGGTAAGAGGTATGGTTTTTGCTACTCGAGATATATTCACCCCGGCTTTAGAAGGCAGGGACTCGCGCATAACTTATTAAATGGACAAGAAATATGGTGGCGTGAAAATTCTGTGGAATACGTTATCGCTCAAACCCACGAAACTAATATCAAGTTAAAAAGCTTATTTGTTAAAAATGGATTTGATATAGAAGGCCCTGTTAAAGGTGAGCTTTATAATTATTATGTTCTAAAAAAAATTCTGTCCAGTTAGTTTATATTAATTTTCTCACCTATAATTGAATGAACATCTGGGATGTTAAACGTAATCGTATCTGCATCATAATTTTTAACATACCTTACGCAATTAAATCGATCCTTTGTGTGACCACACTCTCCAGCAATAGAATTATTAAATACCAATAAAATTCAATAAACCTATTAGAATACCAGACACCTGGCAACCTGAGGCCTTCGATATTTCTTCCGGATGGAGTCAGATTCAATTCAGCGGAGGCAGAGAACTTTTTATCCAAGTATTAAAACGAGACCCTGCTGATGGAGGTTGGTGGAATTTATATATGAATCGTATCCCTCTTGAAGATGGTGCTAAAATTCATTTTACACAAGCTAACCTAATGATGGGTCATCGAATATTTCTTGATTGCGAAGTGGTTAAAATATAGCTTGGCCGATTAACACAAAAGCATAATTTTAAATTTTATTTCTAGCTTCAAGACAAGCCTTCTTGAAGCTAGAAATAGCTATACTTACTAGTTGTATATCAAAACAAAGCTAAGGATGAAGCTCCTTAGTTCAAGAAACTCCTTATTTGAAGAAAGTGATGACGATTTTGAATTAAAAGCTTCCAGACATGGGCCGCAGTGAAGTTGTATATGATAATTTCATTAGTACAATGATGCCTTAATGACGACAGAAAAAATTGAATAGAAAACAGTTTTAGGACTGTTTCGTGTAATTATTGTAGGTCGTTTTTTCTACCTGGCATAGATTCAAATACATGTTAGATATGTTGCATGTGAAAATCTTTTATGGAAATTAAATAAAAACGTTAGATAAAAACCATTACTTAAATGAGCGTAAAAATAGGGTGAATCATGAAAATATTATTAAGTTTATTGATGTTATTTACTTTCACAGTGGCGACAGCAAATCCAGGAACAATTGAAAATAGAAAAACAGGTGAAAAAGTTAAGATCGTTGAAAATGGTGAAAACCTGGATTTCTTCTTAATTACATCAAATTCTGAAACTTATTTAAATTCATTAACACCAAATAAAATTTCAAAAAATTAT
>JAURQB010000042.1 GCA_030836365.1 Bdellovibrionota bacterium
AAAAGCTCAAACAGCTCAATAAAAAAAGTTTAATCAATCTTAAATTACCCACAACACTCAATCGTAAAAAAGCTCACTAAAATAAAGCTAAGAACAAAAAAAATAAAAATACCATCAATAACGACAAGAACACTTAAGCTCTTGTTTTTATTCATGACAGCGATATACTTTAAGTTAATATAACTAACCCAAACAAATGACATACTCGTGGAAAGAACATTAAAAATATCAGGTTGGATATTATTCTCATTTTTCGCTCTTAATTTAATAGCAACTCCATTTTGGCGAATAGCTCACGACACCGTTTTTATTCATTACATTGCTCAACTTATCGATGTTTTTGGATATGTTCCTTATAAAGAAATATATGATACGAGTATGCCTGGTACTTTTATTTTTCACATTCTTCTAGGAAGTGTTTTTGGTTATACTGAATCTGGGTTGCAGCTCTTCAACTTTTTGTTTACCGTCACATTTTGGTTAGTAAATTTTATCTACCTCAGAAACATAAGCTTTTTTCCCAGGTTTATTGCTAGTTTTTATTTTCTTCTCGTCTATCAAAGCTTTGGCCTTGAAATGTCTTTACAAAGAGATTTTATATCGTGCCTCTTTATTATTTCTTCCGTTACTATCATTCTGTCGAATTTAAACTACTACCTAAGACTAACCATTTCTGGAATACTACTAGGAATAACATTTACGATTAAACCGCATTTAGGAATCGGACTTCCCATTATTTTTTTGATGGGACACAGATCAAATTTTTCATTAGTAATAAAAAATTATAAAAAGTTAATCCTTAACGGTGTCTTTTACGTTTTAAGTTTTTCAATACCGATTATCTGCTCCTTAGTCTGGCTCAAAAGCCAAGGCGGTTGGGATGATTTTTGGTTTATGCAAAAAAATTATATTCCTCAGTATATCCAGTTAGATGCATCTCATGAATATATTCCTGGCAGATTCTCAAGACTCGTCGGTGCACTTAAAAGGTATTTTTATTCTATTCCTTATTGGAGACTTGCATTTTTTTGCTTAATTT
The DNA here is from genome assembly GCA_030836365.1 of Bdellovibrionota bacterium. Classification (GTDB taxonomy): domain Bacteria; phylum Bdellovibrionota; class Bacteriovoracia; order Bacteriovoracales; family Bacteriovoracaceae; genus UBA1511. The sequence continues at coordinate 1,040 of JAURQB010000042.1, forward strand.
TTGGAACATACCTAAACCTTAAATATGACAAAAAAAACAAGCAGTTTTGGGTATACAACTTTGTCCTTGCAATTGCTTATTCGATAACACTTATTGTTAGTGGCCAATTCTTCCCTTATCACTTTATGAGCTTCTTTTTATTTGCTTTTTTTCCAGTCACCGGTTTTTTCAATACCAAAACACCTCAAAAGCTCAAATACCTTCTCTACACCTCGGTCCTGGTTATGTTGATAAACACCATGGGCCAACTTCCAATTGAAACAATTAAGTGGGCTCAAGGGGCTCCCCCACATATCACTCATGAAGGACGCGTAGATCGCTTAATGAAAGCTATAAAAAATGAGTATCGTCCAGGAGATACAATCCAGGTGTTTGACTGGGTCGAAGGCGCAACAACTCACGCACTAATGAATCTAAATATCCCTCACTACAGTGAATTTATTACCGACCATATTTTTAAGCACCACCTACATTTAGATTCAAAGAAAAAACTAAACAGTGATTTTTTAAATAAGATGCAAAAAGTCCCTCCTACGTTGATAATTAAAAGCCTCACCCAAAATCACCCCACAGGAAAGTTCACGAGTAAAAACCTACCTGAGGGCTTTCTAAACTTCATATCGTTAAACTATAAGGTTGCTCATGAAGACAATGAATTTATAATTTACCGATATATTGAGAGATAATATGATTAAAACAAAAACAACCGTCTCATTGAATTTCTTCAACAAAATTATGAGCTGTAACCTGATCTATATTCCAGTTTTTATTTGCTTCATCTATCAGGTGAAAAAAGGCTTACCTCAAGTTGAGTTAAATCCCGCATACTTAATTCCATTCTTTGCATTATTCATCAAATCCTTTATTCATTCCCAAAAAAATATTCTGCAAACGATTTTGACGTTAAGTATTTTTTCAGCCTTATTTTTTAGACACTCCCCATTGGAAGCTGATCCACTTTTTCTGATCTCAACAGGTCTATTCGCCTTATCTCAAATTAATTTTAAATATAATTGGGTATTGTTAATTCCATGCTTTTTTTTAGCCCCCCAATATTCAGTTCTTTTTGCTTTCATGATTGCAATGATGATTATTAAAAATAATAAAATAAAAAAATTCATTTACTTTATCCCATCAATTATTCTGTCTGCCTTGATGATTACTTCATTTTCAAGCGTTACAGAGATAGTTGAACTCTTTAAAGATATTTTTGATGGATTGTTCAAACCGATGAACGTAATGGTTCTTCTTGGTATATGCCTTTTAGGGATAAAGGAGAGGTTTAACTTTTTTCTTCTAGCAGCTCTTTTGATTTCATCCATTCAAATTCACTCTGAAAACTCCATTACTGCTGGGCCAAACTTAATTTCACTGACATTTATTGCAATTATTTTTGGCGAGTTCCTTCGTTACCATGACGAAAATAGCCCCTTAAATAATCTATTATTATTTTCCTGGTTGCTATTTGGTGGATTGTTTTAAGAAAATTTATTTCTTGGTAACTTTCTTTCTTTTTCTTGTCGGAAAACACGTATGACAAATTTCACACTCAAGACCAAAACATGCTCTTGCCTGACAATATTCTCGTCCATAAAAGATAATTTGAAGATGTAATTTATTCCAAGATTCTTTCGGAAATAAGCGTTTTAAATCTTTTTCCGTTTGCTCAACATTCTTCCCATTGGTGAGATCCCATCTTTGTGCTAATCGGTGAATATGGGTATCAACAGGAAAAGCCGGATGGCCAAAGCCTTGACTCATCACAACTGAGGCGGTTTTATGTCCAACCCCTGGAAGTTTCTCCAACTCTTCAAAGCTCTCCGGTACGTCGCCATTAAACTGTTCAATCAAAATTCTTGATAACTCATAAATCGCCTTTGACTTTCGTGGACTGAGTCCACAAGGCTTAATAAACTCTCGGATTTCTTCGACGGACAACTTTATCATATCAAAAGGATTATCTGCTTTTTCAAACAACGCAGGAGTCACTTTATTTACTCGCTCGTCAGTACACTGAGCAGATAGCAAAACGGCAACTAGTAACGTGAAGTTATTAGAATGATCCAACGGTATTGGAGTCTCTGGATAAATATACTCTAATTTTTCTAAAATATATTGAACACGCTCTAATTTGGTCATTTTATTTTGCGCTATCATTACCTACTTCCATAAAAAAAGGAGGGATAAACCCTCCTTTCATATTTTTTCATTTAAATATGATTAAATAAATTTTTCCTCTTCTGATGGAAGATTAGGGCATCTCATCTCGCTCCACTCTTCTTCGGAAAAATCTTTAAACATAAAAATCATTCTTCTTCCATGAATCCAATCATAAATAGCAACTTTCTTTTTACCGTTTTTAAGTTTTACGACTTTTGAGTTTTTGTAGTACCGGCCATCATCCGTATTTTTAAATTTATAAGTTAAATCAATTACCTTTTCACCATCAATTGATGAAGGATGAATATCAAACTTCGTGATAATTTTATAAGGACGATCTTCAAAATTAATCGTTAATTTATGGGCCTTATCTAATGATGAATACATCACATGATCCTCAACAACCTTCGCCTTTCCAAAAGGTGCATACTGATAATAAATATCGGTCTTGATCGCTCTTCTTTCTAACTCCATATCGTCACAAGCAAATGCGCTCATCACACCAAAAACAGATAGTAATGCAATTAACTTTTTCATTTAATCTCCTCAAAAAATTTTGGATATTTTTATCTTACGAGTACTCAATAGACAATTTTTTTATCGCAAGGGGAAATAAACCACTGAAATCACATTAAAGAGACTGACAAATGATTAATAATAAGTCGTGAGGCCATGAATGCAATTTTTCGCGCATTTGCTTCAAGGACATTTTTTGGAATGCTCTCAAAATAAGAACCGAACTCATTCATGCCGTCATTACCAAACAACTCTCCTAGAGGCTCCATACCTTCCTTTGAAAGTGCGCGTAAAAAATCAAGAGATAGTATATTTGTTGTCCCCTCCCAAATAGAAAGTACCTGGCCGTCCCTTAAAAATTTTGGAATCCCTGAATCCTCAATGTAACCAACCCCACCAAAAGATTCCAAAACCTCACTACTTAATTTTATGTTTTCCTTTGCACAATAAAGCTTGAGTAATGGCGTAATTAATCGCAATTTCTTTTGGGCACCAACTGAAACTTCTGCACTTTCACCTTGCTCACTTTCTCCTAAAAACTCAACAGCTTTAAAAGTGAAGAGAAAACAATTTTGAAATGATTGTTGTAACTCTTGATAAACTTCTTGAAACAATGGTAGCTCCCACAAAAGTTTTCCAAAAGACGTTCTCTTTTTTGCGTAATCTTCAAGAAGAGCGAGTTGACGTCTCATTGATGAGACACACTCTAGTGCATTATGAATACGAGTGATATTAAACTGAGTTGAAATAAGCTTGACGCCTTCTCCAGCTTGGCCGATAGGAATTGCAGGTGTACCCATCAATTCAAGTTCTGCAGTAGGTAATGCTTTTGTTCCTAATTTATTTTTTAATCCAATAACTTCAATATTATTCAATTCTCCTTGTTCATTTCTGACCTGAACAAAAAATAACTGTAACTGATCACTACCTTCGGGTTTCGCCAAGGTTAATGCCATTTCACTATCGAGTGCTGAGGTAAACCACTTTACTCCATACAGTCGCCACTGATTATGTTCAAATCTCGCCCTGGTTTCGGTCTGAGAAACATCGCTGCCACCATTTTTTTCTGTCATCCATTGTCCAGAAGTCCAAAACTCATTGGGGTTTCTCGAGCTTAATGCGGATATAGCAATATCAAACTGATTGTCATTTTGCTCTTTTAAAACTTTAAGCGCTCCATCAGTCATGGCCAGAGGACAAGAAAAATACGCAGAAGAAGAGTTGAATAAATATTTTTTTGAAAA
>JAURQB010000043.1 GCA_030836365.1 Bdellovibrionota bacterium
ATTAATTCTATTTATTTTAATCAAGGCCATGTTTGCTGTGCCGGTTCACGACTACTTGTCGAAGAAAATATTCATGATGAGTTTGTTCGCAAGCTAAAAAGAAGAATGAAACATCTTCGTGTGGGTAACCCGCTTGATAAAAATACGGACATCGGTGCGATTAATTCAAAAGAGCAACTAACAAAAATTCAGCAACTCGTAAAGGCCGGAAAAAAAGACGGTGGTGAATTTTATGAAGCAGATGTGGCCCTTCCAACCTCCGGAAATTATCATCGCCCATGCTTTTTCGATCACGTGAATTCGGCACACACCATATCCAAAACTGAAGTATTTGGGCCGGTGCTAGCAATTACGACCTTTCGCACACCTGATGAAGCGATCAAGAAAGCAAACGATACGGAATATGGATTGGCCGCGGGGATTTGGTCAGAGAAAGGATCGAAAGTTCACTACGTCGCTAGTCAGTTAAACGCAGGTGTTATTTGGTGTAACACTTATAATAAGTTTGATGCGGCTTCACCATTTGGTGGTGTAAAAGAATCAGGGCATGGACGCGAAGGCGGGCTCCATGGACTTTATCCATACGTGGAGGTGAAATAATGAAAGTATTAAAAACAATTAAACTTTATATGAATGGCAGTTTCCCTAGAACAGAAAGTGGACGAAGTTATCCCGTTTTTTTTCATCGCACGAAAAAGGAATACGCGAGACTTTGCCAAAGCTCGAGAAAAGATGTCCGTAACGCCGTCAGTTTCGCCAAGTCGGCCCAACCAAAATGGATGACAAGAGCAGCTTATAATCGTGGACAAATCCTCTACCGCATGGCCGAGATGATGGAGGGAAAAAGAGAAGAAATTTCACTGGCCTTGAAAGAAACTCAAGGTCTCTCAAGTGCACAGACAAAAAAAATGATTGATCACTCTATTGATCACCTTGTTCACTTTGCTGGCTTTAGTGATAAATACGAGCAAGTTCTAGGAAGTAAAAACCCAATCAACGGGCCTTTTCATAACTTTACTTCGCCTACGGCACTTGGAGTAGTTGCTCACCTTTCAAACGAGGAGACGCTTGACCAACTAATGGAAAAAATCGCTGCGACCATTGTCAGTGGTAATAGTATTATTTGTTTGCTTGGGAAAAGGACCGAAGTCGTTCTCAGTATTCTTGGTGAGATTTGCCAAACAAGTGACCTTCCGGCAGGGGTTGTTAATTTATTAAGTGGTGATTTAAGTGAGTTGTCTTCGCACTTTTTTTCTCACCTAGAAATTAATGGGGTGAGCTTTAGAGAGCTTGATAAAAAATATTTAACTTCAGGTAAAGAGCTCGCTTCTTCTCACTTAAAAAGAGTACTCCCCATAAAAGATTTAACCAGTATTGCACTTCTTGAGCAGTCGATTGAATTTAAAACTTATTGGCACCCAATCGGCCAATAACTTTAATCGAACTTACAGGGGCAATAACATTCCCAAAATTAATTGGGTAAAGATAATTTCTTTACCCAATATTTGCCATAAAATACTGTCGGCTAACACGCCAGCTCTGATTTCAGTAGATTCTCAACAACCACGTAAGTAGCTATAATCACAATCATTTTTTAATAGGTAAATATTACCTCCAACTCATTCGTTAAAATGAAAAGTTGTGTGAACTAAGGAAATTTTCGATAAAAGTTTAGAATTATGCGATTAGTTTTTTTACTTAAAACCATTTTTTTGATTGCTCTTTATGCTGGCTGCAGCCGGTATGCTCCTCTTACGTCAACGAAGATTAAGTTATCTGGCATAAGTGCGCTTACTACAGGTAACACTAAAATCATTTTTAGTGGTCTTAGTTCAAATGGTGATTACTTCTCTCGAACCTTATCTAGTGAAAAAGTAGATGACATTGAGTTAAAACAAGGTCGTTGGACATTTTATGGGATTCGAGTGTCAGATACTCCAGGAGAAACTCTTTGTGGTTACACCCAAGTTGATTTAATGGCCGAACGACAAGATGTCATTGTGCCTTATAACAAAAGCAATTGTTCAAATAGTAAATTTGGCGATAAAGAAAGGTACAACGAAGACAATAAACAACTCAATCCAGCAAAAATATATTTATGTAGCTCAATAGATGGAGCTCAAACTGATTGTGGCACTGAAACGCCGTTTGATGGAAAATCTATTAGTTTTACCATTTTTGATAGTAAACTCTCCACCACCAACTCACCTTCTTTAAAAAGCACTGGCTTTAGTATTGGTTGTGTGGATATTGATTCTAGAACTGGCCTAGTTCAAACTGATGACTTATTTACAATCCCAATTGGCAATGATGACTCTCTTCCATTTCATACGAAAGTCACCATGTATAAAAATGAAAACTGCCAAGGAGATGAAATTTCCCTACAATCGACTCAACTTCTACACTTTTATCAAAGCTCCTACGAATCAAGTAATCATTATAGTGACTATTCCTATTATTTCTATGAAGTAGACTTATTTAACGCTGAAAATGCATCTAATTTATTAGCAAAAGGCGAGAGTTGTGAAAAAAGTGAGCAATGCGCCTCAAGTAAATGTTACTTAGAGCAAGGTTTCGATCGTCAAGCAGAATTAACTACTGTGCCTGTGTGCTATGGTCTTGCTGCGGGAGAAACCTGTGAATCAGATGATGAATGCCAGTCGAATAAATGTATTGATAATGGTGGAGAATTTGGTTGTGCAAAAGTTTCATCGGCTTCACCCTCTCCTAGCTGTTTAAATGATGAAGACTGTATTAGCGGAATTTGTGATCAAGCACTGACCATGCCTGACACCGACTTTACAGGCGGAATATGTCAATCGATGTCTACATTACTAACTGATGAAGCAATGAGTTTTGCCGCCAGTGACGAAATAACCACTGAGCTTGGAACAGACCCTGCCGTTGCAGGGACAATGGACTTTAGTATTTCAACATGGATAAAAACGGACTCAGTATCACCATCTATTATTTACAATCAGAGAGATAAAAATTCTTTTGTGGGAGTTTTTAACCTGGGAATTAATGGTGCAGCTCCCGGTCAAAACGGTTTTCGTCAAGGAGATGACCCCTTAGAGGCTGAGAAAAATATGATCAATTTCAGCTTTTACCAAAATGAAACGGCAAAAATACATCTCTTTGCCACCCCCGCTCAAAATTTTCTCGACAAAAAGTGGCACCAAATTATAGCAACAAGAAAAACAGATAACGGTAATACTATTTTAAAGATTTACCTTGATGGCAATTTAGTTGCAGAGGATGAGTTCGCAGTAACAATTAGTTTAGATAATACAATTGAGAGCTATATCGGCGGAAACTTTCGTGACAATGGACATTTTTTCAATGGTGCAATTAATCAGACAACGGTGTGGAACAAAGTACTTAGTGAATCCGAAGTCGATGCAATTTTTAAACTAGGAATGAATCCTAGCTTAACCCAAGATTTTATTTACTCAAATATGATTATATCAGATATTCCTTTTTCCAATTTTATTGATAACAAAGGAATTTGGGAATTAGATTTAATAAAACCGCCAACAAATAAAACGAAATCCTTTAGTAATACACATATTGATTCACATCCATTTTTCGCTCTCGATGATGAATACAATATGGCAGGGTGCAACCAAGACAGTGACTGTGCTTTTCTTTCTAACAATTCTATCTGCAACGCATTTGATTACGTTTGTGTTCTTCCTAAAAACGAACAATGTCAAACAAATGAAGAATGCTTATCTCAACGTTGTGAAAATAATCTATGTTTGGTTGGTAAAAGCGGCGATATTTGCGTAACAGGCGCCGACTGTGAATCAAATATCTGTATGGCAGAAAGTGGCAACATGGCAATAAGAGATGTTTGTCACAATACTCCGCTAAGTTCACTACTGGAAAGTAATGGAGTTAATTATGGAACAAGCTCGATGCTTGCTTACTTTACAGTCGGTATCACGGTTGGAGAAAAAATTTCATTCTACAAGGATAGTAAATGCAGCGGCGTAAAGTTAGGAGAACAAATATTAGATGGGTCATTTAGTTATAATCTGACTTTATCAGGTTTTTCCAAGGGGGAAAATAAAATATTTATCACCTATACTAACGATGAAGGAGAGATATCAGATTGTACGTATTCTAAATATGATTTCTATCATGTTGATCCAAATTATGATTTTAAACAAGCCTACTTAGACGGTGACGTTAACATCTCGACAAAACTTTCTTCAAAAAGGTCATCCGGTGAATTTAGCGCTAATAAAGCCATCGATGGAAAACCACTTACAGATTCTAGCTCCGTGGCAAGTACGGCTAATAATTCAACAACAACCCCTGAGTATTGGGAGTTTGAATTTGACGACACAGAGAGACTAATAGGGTCCCTAACATTTCATTCTGCCAGTAATATGGCCAAGCGTTTCCGTGATCTTGATCTTATCATTTACGATGAGCACGATAATAGTGTCTATCAATATAGCTCCGTTGCAGGTGGTTTATTTAAGGAGGATACAGACTCTGAAGAGCATACATGGACGATCAACTTCCTGGGAAATAGTTTAACCACTGGAGGTTTTAATGGTTTTGTTCTAGCAAAAAAAATACGCTTAACAAGAACACCTGCCACTAAAAATATTTCTGGTTATACAAAAGACGATAAAGTACAAATAAATCTCGCTGAAGTTGATATATATGGACCTGGCCCAATATCACCTAATGCATTTATTCTCCCTCCTACTTCTATTACCCTAGATACTCAGAAAACATCAACTAATGAAAGTTACTTTTTTGATATCACGGGAAATTTCCCAAATGGTTTTACAACGATATTTTCAGATGACCAATGTCTAGATTCACTCGGGATGAGTGAAACAACAAGTGATCAAAGCTCAATTTCAATTGAAGCTAATCAGTTTAACATCGACACGGCCTCCCCTGGAGAAGTAAATATATATGCTCAAATAGTGGATGATAATTTTAATTATTCACAATGTAGCTCACTCATCAACATCTCTAGTCAGTTTTACTTTGGGTTAAATCAACACGTTAATTGTACGGCCGATACAGATTGCACAAGCTATCATCCGATCGCTATCTGTACAGCAAGTGGACAAAAGTGCGCACTCCCCGGGGGAGTTAAATCATCAACCGCATCGTGGTGTGCCAGCGGCACAACAACAGCAGGAGTTTGCGATGAAGCAATTGATACTGCTGTTTCAAGTATAACCATGCAAAACAGTGTGACTAAAGGTATTGGGAAAGCAATCATTAGTATGGAGATGAGTAATGCAACAGGCTTAACGGTCACCATTTACTCAGACTCCGAGTGCCAAACAAGCGTGGGAACTCAAGCTTTAGACGGAAGCCTCAATTACCATGTATTACTCTCAAACATTTCCGAGGGAGCACATACCTTTCATCACAAATTTACAACCGGCGCAGGCGCTACAGACTGTATAGAAACTCAAGCGGCCTACACAGTTTTAGGAGAAACCAACCTAAAAGATGCTTACCTAAATGAAACATTCGATATGACAGCAAATCAATCTAGCACACATAATTCAATGACAGCTGATAAAGCAATCGATCAGTATGGTGCAAGTACAGATTTTGATACTCCAAATACCCCCATTTCAGTTTCTCACACTGGACTTGATGACGAGTCTCCATACTGGGAAGTAGTTTTTGATAACGAAGAATTACCAATAACTCACCTTAAATTTTACTCACGGGTTTCAGGTGATAGTATTGAAAAAAGATTTAGAGACTTAGATATAATTATTTTAAACTCAAGCGATCAAATCGTTTATCAATATAGTGATATTGCATCTGGTCTTTTCAAGGAACACGGGGCAAATGCAAACGATAGCGATCAAGACAATGCAACATTCAGTGTTGATTTTATTCAACTAGATTTAGCAAAGGGAGAAATGGGAATCCCAATACTTGGAAAAAAAATACAACTACATCGAAGTTTAGCATCTCAAAACACATCAGAAATTGAAGAAGATAATCATGTCCTTACCCTACAAGATATAGATATAAAATCACTCGATATAGATAACCTTCATGGATTCGTTCTTCCTCCGTCGTCAATTTCATTAGACATAGATCAAACGCTAGTCAACACTGCGTACACATTTGATGTGACGGGAAATTTTGATAATCATACAATCTACATCCACGCAGATCCTCATTGTACTGATGACCCCATTGGTAGCGCTAACAACGTAACAGGCATTTCAACAGAAATAGTTGCGAATAATCTTGCCCCTGGTAACTATACCTCTGGACTATTATATTTTTACGCAATAGCTGAAGATTCTACGAATAATAAATCGGCTTGTTCCCGAGTTTACAATATAGATGAATCACTAATGTTTGGATTGGATAACATGGCAGAATGTACCTCAAACTCTGACTGCACACTTGGACATCCATCAGCTCTCTGTGTAGCTGGTGCTTGTATGCTCAGAGAGGACGCTGAAACACCTGAACAGAGTTGGTGTATGAGTGGGAGTGCGACAAATAAAAAATGTGACCCTAACGGTTTAGACTCTTGGTGCCTCGATGATTCAGATTGTCCTGGTACTGCAACCTGCAATCCACAAAATAAATGTACCGGCGGCGGTGGCGGTGGCGGTGGCGGTTAAGAACAAATCTCCTGGGATTCTACATGTAGCTCAGATGAGGATTGCACAGCAATCGAAATAAATACAACATGTAGATTGGCGCAAGATAATCTTGGATACTGTGCTTACTTGTCAGATGAATTAACTGATGACAATAGCTTGTGCCTCAGTTACTACGCCATAGGTGATGATTCTCCCTTAACATGTATGCCATCTTCAATTTCGAATGGCGGTGAATGCCATGTTGACTCTGACTGTATAACAGAATCATGCAACCAAACGACAAATACTTGCAACAAAGGTGATTTTCTCACCAGTGGTTGCTACAATTCAAGTGATTGCTTAACCAACAATTGCCGAATCGAGGTGCAAATCTGCAGCAAATCAAGCCCATCCAATGGTGGTTTTTGTACTGCAGCGACAGCAGATTGGTGCTTCAGTGGTCTTTGTAATGATAATACTAATACCTGTCTATTAGGTGGAGCAGGAACCATGTGCCAAGAGAGTTCAGACTGTCTATCTGATGATTGCAGTAATCAGTTTTGTGAACTTTCACAACTTGGGCTTGGTTGTCGAAGCGATCAAGATTGCCTAGGTACTTTAAGCTGCAACATGACAACTTTTGTCTGCCAAGATGACCCATAAAATATCATGGAGTATGGCCAAAACAGCAAGTAAGTGATAACCCTATGCACCACTGCAGGGGCATACATGACACAAAAAAACTTTCTTGAATTATTAATAGAAGAATCAAAATCTTACATGGGTATTGATAAGATCTCTCAACTCATCCAAAGTGGTGGAGACTTAAAAAACATTCCCCTTCAACCTCTTTACATGAGCATGCGTACTCTTCCTGTTGAAGCAAAAGGTGCCCTTCTTCCTAGACTTTCCAAAGAGCAACGTCAGGCATTTCTTGATATTGATCTTTGGCATAAAGATGATTTAAGCGTTGAGGATTTCTCTCAATGGATGTTTGTGTACGCTAACACCACAGATGAACTTAAATATGAATTTGTGAAGTCACCAGAGTTTGCCTTATTTCTCAAGGCCCGATTTAATATTTGGACGTTTGATGTAGAGGATCCACAATACCCCGATCACGATTACTACTTTCTGACAGAATGCAATCAGCTTTTATTTGAATACGATGAAGAGTGCGAAATGGTCGACCAATTAAAAGACGCCATCAAAACCCTATACACCGAAGAAGGTGTAGAAAATGCTTACACTTACTTGTTTAAAATTGTGGCCGATCAAATTGGCATGATGAGTGAAGATGAATATCGCCTGAAGAAGGGACGACTTCAAGATTATGGTTTTGTTGATTATTATGAGGCGTTGGAGTTGACCAATAATTATCCTTCAAAAAAACACATTGATAACTTTATCAAAAAGTCTCTCGCAACGGAGAGGCCGATTGCTAATATCAGTGACGAGCTAAAGCTTCAACGCGCTCCCTACAGCTTACTATCCCCTTTTGAAAAAAATGAAGAAAGTTTCCAAGAACAAATAAGTCAGGTTAAAAATGATGAACGTACCGACTTCTTAAACTTCAACTTTATCAAACTTGTGAACGCCAACCTTGAGCTCAGCGGTGGTATCAAAAGAGGAAGCATTGAAGTAACAAAAACCTCCAAACAAACAAAAATGCTTTTGGAGCTTGGCCTATCCTATCTCCAGGATTTTATTTCAACTGAGTATGATGAAGAATTTGTTATTTTTGATATTTTTAGTTTTACTGAAATATACCGAATGGGAAAATCATTAATCTTATTTGGGCAAAAATCTATTAAATCATCTTATTTGAAACTCAAAATTGATGAGAAGTTTGATACATTTCTTGGGCCATATTACGATCAATTTATTTCAACTAGTTTTTCTCTCAATTACGAATTTACGACAAGGTCTGCCAATAAGTTGAAACTTAACAGTTATCAAAACTATCAACGTTGGGTGAAAGAAATCGATACGCTTAACTCGATACTGCCATTTGCAAAAGCATTTTATGACAAATTACGTGATCTAAAAGAAAATGATCTCGTCCAAGATCATTTTTATCTTAATTACAATGTCTCAGATATTGATTTTCCAACATTATTGATGAGTAGTTTTGCTAATTTTGTTCAAAACCAATCCCTGGATCATTTTAAAATTGGATTAACACTTAATGAATTTAAATCGTTTTTAGCTGAATACCAAAATGGTGAGATGGACAAAAACTGGAGCTCGAAAATAAAGAGTTTCTCTGATCAATTTGGCTTTAATGAAATGAATGATTTTAACTCCACATTAAAGTACTTCATCGATGAATCACTTGATGGATATGATAAAGTTGAAAATCTATCTGATGAAGAATTTAAATATATTGGCGGCCCTATTATTCTTTTGGGCCAGTCTGCTTAACAAGGAATTTATTCCACATATGGTCTAATCTTTTTAGAAACTTTGAATCCTTTTGTTCAACCAGAGAAATTAATTCTTGAGTCCTCAACATGTTTTGTGAGCGAAACCAAGTTAGCTCCTCCTCAAGCCTCTCAACATTCAAATGTTTTTGACTATCACGAAAAAAATAAAACAATTTTTCCAATCGCCTCGTTTCTCTTTCTAATTCGACTTGGTTGTTTTGAGACTGTATAGTGTAATTGGAAACATCAATATCTCTATCCATTGCACTGACCTTCGCTAAAGCTATCCAAAATTTTTGTCAGCTTATATTGTTTAATTTTTTCTTGCTTCATTTCCATACAAATTGATTTTATTGACTCTGCTTGATGTAGTATTTTGTAAGTGTCTTGCTCTTCTATCCCATATTGATAAACAAGAAACTTTTTCATCTCGCCTATTTGCTTTGGATTTTTCATAAATATTTTTCGTCTAAAATAGTCAGGAAGCTCACTCGAGCTCGCAACAAAATTTTTAAATAAAAAGTGACGCCCTCTAATTTGCTCACCAACAAGATATATTGGATAAGGTATATAAGGAGAGCATTTATTCTTCTCACAATACCTGTTAATTTGAAGAATTAATTGTTCAATATCTTCATTACTAAAGCTATTTACATCAATAAATATTGGCGTTTTAAACTCTCTATACTCTTCGAGCATGACAGCAACCCTTGATATTTTTTCTTTTTCAATAATGAGTTGATTAAAAATTGGAAAATCCATCCCTATCCCCTTTTTGTGCCTACATTTATTGTATTATTTAATTAAAATAATTTTTCAAAAAGGAAAGCCATGGCCATGAACGAGTATCAATTGACAACTTCAGTTCATTATCATCCATATACCTGCATCCCACGTTTTTTACTCGACTTAACCAAATTAAAAACATCAGACGAAAAAAGACTTCGAGAGCAAACCTATCAACTTATCAAGAATCACCCGGATCTAAAGCACGTTATAAGACTTCTTCATTCTAAGGAGAAATCTCTTAACCTACATGAAGTTTCTCACCGATACAATTTTGACCATTTTCTAGAAATGGTTATTTCCAGTATTATTGAAAAAAAACTTACAGGAAACTATCTAAAGAAGTGTGACCTTACCCATGCAATAGAAATAGAAAGATTAATTCACTTGATCCGACCAAACAGATTAAGTTCGGGCCCACGCTTATCGCTTTTATTTATCTATCTAAAGTTATCTTTGTATGAAAGCTATGGCGATGACCAAAACCTCCTCCTTAACCAATTTGTGGAGACGATATCCCCTTATTTAAAGTACGTGAATATTAATATCTATGAACCAGACTGGATGATACTGACGCTAAAGTTGTTACATGACAGTTTAGGGAAAGAACAACTTGTTCAAAAATTAAAAAACGAAGATTCACTTTCCCAAATAATAGCGGAGCTCAACAGCAAAACAAGAAAAACTATCATTGGATCACTCATAAACTATGCGATGAGTATTGAAGAAGAACATATTTTATTTCAGGACTTTATATGAATCAAGAAAAATACAACAACACTGGAGTATGGAAGCTCATTCGTGAATTAGAAAACAAAAAAGGTATTACAGAAATATCTATTAATGGGCCGAGAGAAGTTTTTATTGAACGTGAGGGAAAATTAATTCAGCTCGCTTACAATTTAACCGCGTCAGACATAAATGATTTCGTCACTGATTTATCTGAAATTCGTCAAAAAAAATATGGAAGTGAAGATGGCCCCATAATAAATGGTACACTCTACGATGGAAGCCGTTTCAATATTATCAAAGAACCATTTGCTCATGGCTCTCATGCTATCAGTATTAGAAAGTATCTAAAATCAATTAAGACTTTTTCTGAAAATCCTGGCGTTTTTGGTTTATACGGAAAGTGGGTAGAATTCCTTAAGGCTTGTGTGAAGGCGAGATTAAATATTGTTGTCTCTGGCGGAACCGGAAGTGGAAAAACCACACTGATGAACTTACTTCTTCAAGAGCTGCCAGTTGAAGATCGAGTCGTCACCATCGAAGATACGCTAGAGCTTAACTTTTCACATAAAAACGTAGTGAGGCTTGAAAGTTTTTCTGCCAGAGAGCATGAACTGAGCATTCGAGACCTCGTTATTAATTCTCTTCGGATGAGGCCTGATCGGATTATCATCGGCGAGGTTCGAGGGGGAGAATTCTTTGACCTACTTTCCGCAATGAATACTGGACACGATGGTTCCATGTCTTCTATTCATGCTAACTCAGCTGGCGAGTGCCTTCAACGAATGGAGACTCTATTGCATCTGGCCGGTTTTGAAATACCAACAAAAGCAATTAGAGGGCAAATTGCCAGTGGCATTAATTTTATTTTTCAAATAAAACGCGACTTTGAGGGAAAAAGAGTGCTTGATGAAATTATTGAAGTGAGTTCGATGGAAGGTGACACCATTTTAACCACAAATGTCGCAAAGTTTGAAGATGGAGGTCTTCACTCTACTGGCGTAACACCAAAAATAATCGATGAACTACACCATAAGGGCGGACTTCCACGAGATTTTTTCAGCTAACGCGCACCGATCATTTTTTTAGACAACTTCTTCTGTCATCTATTTTTAATTGATCTTTAGACCTTTGGCATCTACACTTGCCCTATGAAAACTATATATGATTTTGAAGTACAAGATATTAATAATAATGCCATCAAACTTAGCGACTACCAGGGAAAATCCCTTTTAATTGTCAATGTGGCCAGTAAGTGTGGATTTACCCCTCAATATGAAGGGCTTGAGAAAATTTACCAAGATTACAAGGATCAAGGTCTCATAATTTTAGGATTCCCTTGCAACCAGTTTGGTAAACAAGAGCCAGGTAATGAAGAAGAAATTAAGAATTTCTGCTCACTCACCTATAATGTAAGCTTTCCCCTATTTAAAAAAATTGATGTCAATGGTGATGATGCTCACGAACTTTATGAATACCTTAAAGCTGAAATGCCAGGGCTTATGGGCTCAAAAGCGGTGAAGTGGAATTTTACCAAATTTTTTATTACCAAAGACGGAAAACCACACAAACGATATGCCCCAACTGACAAGCCAGAGAAGGTTTTAGAAGAGATAAAACCTCTTTTATAAAAAATCGTCTTGCAATCAACAATGATTATTTAATCTAAGTTTCCAAACAAAAATTGACGATGATTAACGAAATAAACCTAGATATAAGCATGGATGAAAAAAATCAAAATAATCTTTCTTCTCCAATTGAGAATGAGCAGCATGCTCAAAGTGAAAACGAGCAACATGCTCCAAAGGAGGATATCTATCAGGTAGATCCCGCCCCTGAGAGTGAATCTAAACCTGAGTCAGAGAGTGAATCTGAGTCTGAGAAAACACAAGAAGCGCCAACTTCTACCAGAAAAAGTTTACAGCTGCCGCGAAGGTTTTTTCACTGCTTATCCGGTCTCATCTCTGGCACGATCTACATGCTTTTTCTTACCCACCAACAGGCAATTTATATTCTTGGTGGTGCCGCCTCCATTTTTTACATCCTTGAACAAATCCGTATTAACTACCCAAACCAGCCTGGCCTGAACATTCTTAATAAATACTTTCTCCGCGCGGAAGAGCACCTAAAAGAATCTGCCGCCATCCCCTACTTGATGGCTTTACTACTTACAATTATTACATTTCCTAAATCAATTGCCTTAACAGCGATATTCACTCTTGCTATTGCAGACCCGCTCAGCGCGATCATTGGGATAAAGTATGGAAAGCACCGAATCGTTGAAGGAAAAAGTTTAGAGGGTTCAGCAGCGTTTCTCCTAAGCACGATGATCGTATGCTTTCTCATTTTTATCCCACTACCTGGAAATTATTTTTGGCCGGTAATGGCAAATTCATTTTTTCTTGGTCTTTTTGGTTCGGCCTTTGAAATGATTCCTTTAAAGCTTGATGATAATTTAACGATTCCTCTTTTTACGGCAACAATCTTATGGATCCTCGCGGCAACGACCGGTCTTACTATCGTCTAAAAAAAGAGGTCTGAATTGCATTCAATAAAACGCACCCTTATTCCTGCTTCAACCGAAATTGACTATTATCTTCGAGCGCCAAAAGATGATTTTCCGTTAATAATTTTCCTTCATGGCTTTGGAGAAACTTTCGGTCACCTACTTAGACACTTTGAAAAAAAAATTCCTCATCAAGCCGGCATCCTGGCCGTTAATGGAGTCTTTCCTCTAGCGCAAAAGAAATTTGACTCTCCCGAATGGAAACTTCGCTTTTGTTGGTATTTTTACGATTCTGCAAAAAAAGAATATTTTATCAATCAACGCTATCCGGCCGAAGTTCTTGCTGGTCTCATTCAACAATTAAATTTAGAACAGAAGAAAAAAATTATCGTCGGATATTCGCAAGGTGGCTATCTCGCTCCTTTTCTAGGAGAGCAATTAGAAAATGTAGTGAGCTGCATTTCAATTAATGGTGAATACAAACACCAACTCCTGCCCGAAAAACTCCCCTTTCCAATTATCAATATTTGTGGCGAGCAAGACGAAGTTGTCGATCCCATCAATTGTCGCAACAGTCATGAAATAATAATGAAGCGTGGAAACTCTGGAGGGTTTTATCTCGTTAAACGTGCAGGTCATCAAATAAACACCGATATTACCGAACTCGTTATCAGTGAAATAACATCAGTGATAAATTAAACCTTTTATCTAATTTCAGACGCTTAAAATGCTTTGTCTAAAATTTTTAACTAAGCCTGGCCAGGACTGTTTGTTATAATAAGTTGATGAGAGCAACTTTATATCATACGTGGCCTTATTTACTTAGCGGCCTCACTTTCCTCGGAATCTATTTGGGCGGCATTTTTAACGCAATCGGAATTGGTGTTATTTTTATCGTTCACCCTCTACTTGATCACGTGCTCACAAAAATAATTGGTGATGAAAAAAAAGCAATCGAGCATGCCTCAAACTTCTCCCTTTATCTCTGGCCAATTTATCAAACAATCATGTTGCTTTACTGCGCATCGATTTTAAGCAACGAAGAAAATCTACTTCACTTTACCCTAGGGACAATTTCTGTCGGTATCATTACCGGAGGCTTTGGCATAACGATCGCTCATGAGCTCGTTCACCGCACGACAAAATGGCAAAGAGGCTTAGGCGTTTGGGTATTAGCATTGGTTAACTATGCCGTTTTTCGAATTGAGCATGTGCATGGGCATCATCGAAATGTTGCGACACCAGAGGACCCAGCTTCTGCACAAAGAGGGGAGAATATTTACGCTTTTATTCCTAAGGCAATGCTTGGTGTTTTTATTGGCGCCAAGAAAATTGAAGACAACCGCATTGCCAGACTCAATACACACTGGGCGGTTAAAGTTTTTCACCACCGGTTTTATCAATACATCTTTTACAGCGTTTCATTATGCTCACTATTTTACGCCCTTTTCAATGTGCAAGGTTTGATTTTTTTTCTCATTCAAAGCTTTGTCGGGGTTTCACTACTTGAAATGGTCGACTTCATTGAGCATTATGGGCTGCAACGAAAAAAACTCGAAAATGGAAAGTACGCTCCTGTTGGGCCAGAACATTCCTGGGATACCAATTTTTTTATGACCAATACAAGTCTCTATAACCTTGGAAAACATGCCCATCATCATCAAGTGGCATCAATGAGCTTTCAACACCTCACCAATACTCCAGGGGCCCATAACTACCCTTTTGGCTACTCTGTGGCAGTTTTACTGGCGCTTGTTCCTCCTCTATGGCGCAAAGTAGTAGACCCCTTAATCGATCAATAAGTTTATCTATTTAGGCCGTAAATATTTCAAGAATTATCTTAGTCCTACGCTTACATGTTAGGATGAGGCACAAATCAATTAAGGAATTTTAATGAAAAAAACGCTTCTTTTTACTGCCTTTTTATCCTTTCAATCACTTGCTAATGGTTACGCTTATTATGCAACTCCAAGTAAAACTAACTCAACTATTTCAAAAATGAGGATGGCGTGTCCAAATTGCGACTCAACAAAAGAAACTTTTTATGGAGAATCAATGACTCCGAGTGGATTTAGTATGATTTACTCTGAGTCTTACGTTCGAGTCATGAAATATTGTTACAAGTTATCAACTAACGCTAATAAGATGATGACTAGAGCGTTGACTCAAAATGACAAGAAAACTCTCAAGCGGCTTGACTGTTACACAAAAGGTTTAGGCAGAGACTTACTTGATTTAGAGATCAATGAGAAAACGGCATTAGATTTAGCGAGAGAGCATAATAATACAGCTGCAATCAACTATATTGAATCGCTGAGATAAAAGCAGCGCATAAATGCAGTTAAATTCCCCTCTTGAAGGTAAATAGAAGGACACTATTTAGTTTCCAAGTAGTCGAATTCTCTGCTATAGATCATTAACTTTTAATTCGAGAGAGATTTATGAATAATTTGCCACTAAAAAACTTGGCGATCGTCGCCCACGTTGACCATGGAAAAACAACCTTAGTCGATGAAATTCTTAAACAATCTAATACGTTTGGCGAGCGTGAAGAAGTTCAAGACCGTGTGATGGACAGTGGGGATATTGAAAAAGAGCGTGGCATTACCATCAGTGCAAAAAATTGCGCTTTTATTTATAAAGATACTAAATTTAATTTACTTGATACGCCAGGGCACGCGGATTTTGGCGGCGAAGTTGAGCGGTCACTTTTGATGGTCGATTCGGTTATTCTTTTGGTTGATGCTTCTGAAGGGCCTCTTCCTCAAACACGATTTGTTCTCACCAAAGCGATGGAGCAAGGGTGTAAGATAGCGGTTGTTATCAATAAAATTGACCGCCCTGACAGAAGAATTGATGAAGTTGTTGGTGAAGTAGAAGATCTTCTTTTAACCTTAGCGACGGAATTAGAGATTGATGATTTTGATTGTGATATTCCAATCTTTTATGCTTCCGCGAAAGAAGGGTACGCGATGACGTCAATGGATGATGAGCCCAAAGATCTAACTCCATTACTAGATTTTTTTACCACTGATTATCTACCGAACCCGAAAACTGAGGAGGGTAATGAGCTTAGACTTTTAGTCACAAACCTCACCTACTCAAGTTACCTTGGCCAGCAGGTAATTGGTCGAATTACAAAAGGAAAGGTCACAAGAAACGGACAGTTTGTTCACTGTGATATTGATGAAAAAAATAAGAAATTTAAAGTCACTAATATTCAAGTTTTTGACGCTCTTGGAACAAAAGAAGTGGAAGAAGCAAGTGCAGGCGAAATTGTTATTGTCTCTGGTTTAAGTGATGCAAAAATTGGTGACTCTCTTGTATCTCCTGAAGACGTAAATCCGCTTGAGCGAATCACTATTGACCCGCCAACAGTTTCCGTCACCGTATCGGTTAACACATCTCCTAACTCAGGCCAAGAAGGTGAATACTTAACATCTAGAAAGCTTGAAGAGTTTCTTCAAAATGCTTGTCGACATAACGTTGCGCTAAAATACGAAGAAACTGCTGACCCAAAAGAATTTAAACTCATGGGGAGAGGAGAGCTTCAACTTGCAATCGTCTTTGAAGAAATCAGAAGAGCAGGTTTTGAGCTGATGGTCGCGAGACCCCGTGTTCTTTTCAAGGAAATTGACGGACAAAAACATGAGCCATTTGAAATGGTGGTTTTGGATATACCTGAAAATGATGTTGGAATAATTACAGAATCACTATCAAAAAGAAAGGGAGTAATGGAGAGCCTAGGGCCACTTGGGGAAGGGCGATCTCGAATTGAATTTAAAATTCCTTCTCGTGGCTTAATTGGCTACCGAGGGCAATTTCTCACGGATACTCGCGGTGAAGGAATTATGAGTTCAAGGTTTCTAGGATACGAGCCATATGCAGGTGATTTATTGAGCCGAATAAATGGTGCAATCATTTCTGACCGTGCTGGAAAGTCGACTCCTTATGCGCTATTTAATCTTCTCTCTACAGGAAGACAATTTATTCGCCCAACAGAAATTGTGTTTGAAGGCCAAGTTATTGGAGAGCATGCAAAACAAAATGACATCAACGTTAACTGCGTTCGAGAAAAACATTTATCTTCTGTGCGAACCGCAGGTAAAGATGAAAATATTCAACTTCCACCGATTCAAGATATGACAGTTGATTATGCAATGAACTGGATTGATGATGATGAGTGGGTTTTAATCACGCCAACAAATGTTCGCGTCAGAAAGGTCGAGCTTCAAAAGAACCTCAGGTCTACAATTAGAAAGTAAACCAAACACACAGGCTTTATTATTTAGATATCTAATAAAGCCTGTGCATACTTTTGAGCTTTTTTCGCCCCAAAACCATAAACATCCAGAAATGCAGCCTCACTCGTTGGCCTTATTTCAAGGATAGATTCAATCGTTTTGTCGGTAAAAACTTTATACGCCGGCACACGACTTTTCTTTGCTTGTTTACTTCTAAATTCGCGAAGCAAGTCTCGAAGCTCGTCCTCATTATAGTCGAGTAATCCAACATTCTCCTGGGTGCTACATTGAGAGATCGCCGCCTCTTTTTTCTTTCTTCTAATAGGTTTTATGGTCTCAACTTTTGACTGCTTCACTCGAAGGAAAATTTGAGCTTCCTCAATATTTTTTTCCTTGTTAATAATTATTAACTGTCCATGATCACTAACTTCAATAACTCCATTGGCCATCAATTGAAAGATAAGCTCTTCAATCCCATGGCCTTTGGTTGAAAAATATAAATTGAGTTTAGAAAATAGTTTTTTCTCTCCGACATATTCACGCCACTCTTTGTAGGTGCGGCGCTGAGGAGATTTTAAGACGAGAGTTAAAAAGTTAAGAGCGTCCTCAGTGCAATCAACATAATACTCATCCTCAACTCGATCACAATTATCGCAACACTCACTTGCTTTTTCACTCCACAGCTCATCAAAGCCCATGAGTAGTAATTTTCTTCGACACTGACGACTTTGAGCAAGGCCATAGAGATGATTCACTCCAAAAATTTCTCGTTGATAAATTTGATTATCCCCAGTTGCGGCCATATTCATTAACAGCGCGCGATCCCGTCTTGAATAAAACATTAACGCTCTTGAAGGCAGGCCATCTCGTCCAGCGCGACCTATTTCTTGGTAGTAAGATTCAAGATTTTTGGGTAAGTCCATGTGAACAACAAACCTTATATCAGAAACGTCAATTCCCATTCCGAAAGCAACAGTGGCCACCACTAGTCTTCCCGGTTTATCGGAAAACCATTGTTGAACTTGCTCTCTGCGGGCGTTAGAGAGCCCAGCGTGATATGCTTTAGTTTCAAAACCATGAGAGGTTAAAAATTGAGCAAACATCTCAACCCGTTTTCTCGATAGGCAGTAAATGATACCGCGAGAATTGTTTGTGTAATGATTATTCACAAACTGAAGTAATTGAGAAGATTCATTTTCTTTTGGTTGGCACTCCAAATAAATATTGGGGCGATTAAAAGAATTGAGAAAAATACTCGCCTCTCGAATGCCCAAACTTGCGATAATATCTTTTCTCGTTTCAATTCCTGCTGTCGCGGTTAATGCCATAACCGGAACATCATCTAAAGCTGCGATGATTGATGAAATTTCTTGATATTCAGGTCTAAATTGATGCCCCCATTTAGAAATACAATGAGACTCGTCAATTGCAATTAAACCAACATCAAGTTTTTTGATAAAATTTATGAAGCTAGGCTTTACGGCCGTTTCTGGAGCAACATAGAGGTACTGACATTCACCGGAGAGCAAGTCATTCATCACCACTTTTTTATCATGATATTCAAGCGAGCTATTTAAATAATGGGCCCCAAGGCCCAGGTCTCTCAGTTTATCAACCTGATCTTTCATCAAACTAATAAGCGGTGAAATAATGATTCCTAATTTTTTAGATAAATAAATCGGTGCTTGATAGCAGAGACTTTTTCCTCCACCAGTAGGCATCAGAACAAGTGAATCATGTCCATTTATTGCGTTTTCAATAATCGCTTGTTGCTGTCCTCGAAAGCTCTCAATATTGAACGTTCTTTTTAGCTCTTTCCAGTTTTCCAAATGTTAACCCACAAAATTTTAGTTCTCTTCCTTGAAAGTATCGACAATACCTTGTTTAAGAATATGGGCATATTTCTTATACACGGAGGATTGATAACTTTCTTCTAACTCTTTTAGCATATTATCGAGAGAGCCGTCTGGAGGAAAATTTAAAAACAACTCAACAAAGTCATGAATCACATCGAAAAATACCGATGGTTCAGAAAGTGTACCGGATTTTCGATCGGTGAAGCCAACACCGCTTGGAACGCCGTGGTGCTCCTTGACGATTTGAACCGCCTCTTGGGAGCTTCCCGGAAATTTTGCCAATAGTTCACTCGCCAATTTTGCATGATCTCTAATAAGGTGTTTTTTCTTTTCTTCAAAGTGACAATCAAGCCAGTCTTTTTTCGTATGAATTTCGGCCATCCCCTCTTCATCAAGAATAATATCGTGAAAATAAGCCGCATAAATAAATTGATCCAAATAAGCATCTTTCTTTTCTTCCATCATTTCAATAAATGGAAGAGAGATATAACAAAAAATTCCAATGAGATTAAGATGTTTATAGCTATAGCTAGTGGTGTGCTCCATACTCGCATAGATATATTCACCAATATTGTTTTTGGACTTCTTTAAATTCCCAATCATTTCCTCGGCCAAACAATTAATTAAACGGTAACTAATTTCGTTTGTTCCCAGTTCTGCAATGAGCTTTCTCGCCAACCGATAAACAGACTCTCCAGTTTGCATAATTTCAGAAAAATCATTAAAATCGATATTGATTTCTCTTCCAACTTGCTTCACTAAGTCTTTTGTAAACTGTATTCTATTTTGTTTTTCTAGAAATAAATTTTTAACTCCCTTTTCTTTCAACGCCCTTATCGCCTCAGTTCCATCTCCAATATTTATTTTTTTTACGTATTGATCTTCTTTTCCTGGCCTTCTCATTCGAGTATATAAATCGAAATTTGTCTTATTGATAAGCTCAACAACTTCCATTTTCAATTCAAGATAAGATACCAACCCATCTGACTTTTCCGCACTTAAGCCCTGTTTGATCAAGTTCAATAATTCAGACATATTAAATTTATCAGGGAGAGCACCGACTAAAAATTCACTTTCAGATTCGATTTGACCGATTGAAATCAATTTGGAGTCAATATTACTACTACTAATTGCGTCTAAAAATCGAGCAGAAATCCCCTCATCTCCTCCGACAGTGTTTCGTGTAATAATGAGATCATAATCTCCCATGGAGATTTCTTTTATTGCTTCTTCTACGTTTGAAACATTTTTCACCTCGTCATCAAACTCATTTTGAATAGCATTTTTTATGAGGTTGGTTATATCGCGATTTGATTCAAATAAGAAAATTTTACGCATGTGCTGCTATTCTCCTAAAGCTCTTTTTTTCTAAAAATTAAAAGTAAAAACGCATATAAGAGACCAACTGAAAAAAGTGCGTGCCCCAACTCGTACCAAGGAGATGTTACTTCATTTGTCTTAAATATTAGGTCACTTATTAAGCGATCAAGTTCACTCAAATGTGGAAAAAGCCCGTAGATCATGAGATTAAAACCTTTAAAAAAAGACATTTCATTAAAGAGTTCGGAAAACGCTTTTCCTCCATTCATCGCACCTGAAATATCAATCGCAATAAAAGCAACCATTGCCATCACAAAGGAGATTGTTTTTGAGCTAAAAAATGAAATTAAAACACTCAAGAGAATAATACTTAATATATAAAAGAACTTCACCGGAAGTGATAAGAAGAACTCAATATTCATCGGCCACGTGGCACCTCCGATGGTGAGGGCAAGGGCCGCAAAGATTAAAAGCAATATGTAAAAACCAAATACGATTATAGACGCCCCTAAAATTCGCCCTAGCAAATACTCACTTCTCATAATCGGCAACGAGACAAGTTGCCCGAGAATTCCATCATCCTCATCTGACTTAACACAACCAATGCCAAATAAAATTGAAAGTAAACCAATCCATTTGTTAATAAAAAATAAGAATACGTGAATTTTTTGAGAATTTAGGTCAAGTGGAATGCCTTCTTTTCCCACCATCGAAATAACAAAATCTACCCCAGTGGTGACAATCGCAAAAATAATAATATTGAGAAAAAATATAATCAGTAACGCTCTATTTCTCATTTCCTTTCTTACCGTGTCATTGATAACGAGTCCTAAATTAGACATGCCTTTCTCCTTGAGCTTCACTTTGAACAATTTCTTGTTCATCAGCACTAATGTTTGTCTCGCCTTTTATTGTCTGATAGAAAAAGTCATCAAGTCGTATATTTTTCAATAACTCCGATTTTTTTCCTTGAGCGTGACACACTCCTTTATTAATCACAGCAAACTCGTCGCAAATTTCTTCGACTTCACTTAATATATGAGAGTTTAAAAAAACCGTTTTTCCTTGGTCTTTAAATTCTTTAATAATATTTTTAAGATCCTTAATCCCGATTGGATCAAGTCCACTAAAGGGCTCATCAAGAATTAAAATCGGCGCATCACTTAGAACTAAATTGGCAATACCAACACGTTGGCGTTGCCCCTTAGACATATCGCTTATTTTTTTATCCCGAATTTCAAGCAAATCTAATTTTTCAAGTGCTTTTTCAATTCGTGCCGGTATCTCATCTTTATTCACTCCCATCGCCTTCGCATAAAATTCTAAAACTGCAGTTGTTGTGTAAAATGAATAAAAATTAAACCGCTCAGGAATATAAGAAATAAGCTTTCTAGCGTCCACGCTTTTTACATTTTGACCTTCAACTTGAAGCTCCCCGCTGCTGAAATTTACAAGTCCCAGCATACATTTAATGAAAGTCGTTTTTCCGGCCCCATTAGGGCCAAGAAGTGCAAACACACTTCCCTTGGCTACTTGTAAATTGAAATCATTTAGCGCTTTATTTAATCGGTAATGCTTCGTTATATTTCTTGCTTCGATGGCAAACATCTTAATTCTCTCCTTCTAGGCCTACTTGCCGCCTAATTTTTATGGGGCGCCTGGTGGCATCAATGGCGACATAGGTAAATCTGCCTTCTGTTACTTTGATACGTTCATGCTCAAATTGCCGACTCACGTAAACATCTACATCCACAGTCATTGACGTATTTCCGACTTTAATCGTCCGACAATAACAACAAATAACATCTCCAACGAGCACGGGTAATAAAAACTCCATGGCGTCCACCGCTACCGTCACGGTTTTTTGCCCGGTTTGTTTTCGGGTATAGATTCCACCGGCGATGTCCATTTGCGATAAAACCCATCCGCCAAAAATATCGCCGTGAGGGTTCGTATCTTTTGGCATGGCCAAGGTCCTAATCGTCAACTCCCCTGCGGGCGCATTTTCTGTTTTTTCAGACATGAAAAGTACTCCAAATGAATAAGTTCACTAACATTTGTTTATTGTCTCACTCTTGAGCAATTTTTTAAACTCTCTTATAATAAATTGATGAAACTATTTTTAATGCTTACCCTACTCAGCTTTTTTGCCTCTTGCTTTCAACAATCCAACTCTGACACATCAGATGGCGTTAAAGTTAGTGCTGGTCAAAATGAAACATTTGTCTCTGCCTTCAATGTTTTGGTAACAAGATGTATTGATTGTCATACAGGCGATCACAATGACTGGGCAGAGCTAACAACAGAAACTCAATGGGCCGGACTTAGTGACATTACCCCCGGCAATTCTGATAACTCACTTTTAGTCGAGAGAATTCACGGTTGTGGCGCGATTGATACAGGCAACCAGATGCCCAAAGGTGCCGAGCGACTAACGGCAGATGAGTGTAAAAAAATCACCGACTGGATCGATTCCCTCGATTAGCAACAAATATGCCATTTAAGTTCAATCATTAAGTGTGCCAAATTATTTGAGATATAAAATTAAAAATCCATGCCACTTTAATCTGCTAAAATGCCCTGATGGCGTTGAATGTGAAACCCTATTATCCGTTTGATCACCCAACTTCCATTATGGGAGTTAGTGAGCTCATTGAGCACATATCAAGGCC
>JAURQB010000044.1 GCA_030836365.1 Bdellovibrionota bacterium
CCAGCAACTAGGAATTGTTCCGCAAAGAGACGCTCAAGGTCGAGCGATTAACCCTCCCACAGCTAGTCAACAAAAACAAACGCAGAAATCAGGACAAGATTCTGTTAGTGCAGCTCCTGCAAATCCATTTCCTACTTCAAACTCACGAGTGTATAAACTCACTTTTTTTATTGAAGCAAGAGCAGAACTATCTCCTTCAAAATCATTTACATTATTAATCTTCGACAAATTATTTTGAATATAATGTTCAGAGAACCCCAATGAATCCGCCAAAAATTCCACATTTTTTCTATTCACCCTGTCTCGAATGGAAAAAACACGATTCACACTACTATCTCCAGAAAATGGATCAAGGTCAATGAGGCTACCCATTACTTCAGACCCAATGACTTTTGGAAATATAAAACGAGTAACACTTCCGTCTGGTAGGACCACCTTGAAGACAAGATTAGCTATTTGTAGGTCATAGTTAAGAAATTTAAATTCTAAATCAAGATGCTTTTTAACTGGATCAAATACACAATAATTTATGTCGCTATCATAATTACAATCGCAACTAAATGGTCTAAAAAGGGTTGAGTTTACATTATTATATGAATTTAGAGGCGATATGCCATTTGGAAGATCCGCAGAAGTTCTATTTTTTATTACATTACATTGAACTTTACTAAGCCCTATCAGAGCACCACCCTTATCCAAAAAGTGATAATTCCCTCTTGGACTATAGTTTTTTGGAAACTGCCCTTCCCTAGGGAGTGTTTGATTAAAATTATTAGGAGATGCCAGGGGAAGGTATTTAAAATAATTTGGATCATCGAGAAATCTAAACTTTAGAACCTTTCCGCTATCAGGCAATATTCGTAATCGATCACCCTCGGGATCACCAACCCATGAAACCCTTAATGCTTTACTATTATATGCATAGCGGTGAATAGAAATACCACCCGATATATCGCTACCTTCAAGGCTATAATAAAGAACTGACTTCGAACTATCGTTAAATCCATCAATGGCACCTTTCATAAAACTGTTAACTCTAATTGGGTTAATTGTTATATTTGGTTTCGGTGAATTAAAATCAGGAACTACTCTCACACCTTCTACTGAGTTACTAGAAAGGTCGGATGCGATAGACTCTAGCGTACTTTCTACACCTGCATGACGGAAAAGAAATCTTGAGAAGTTTCCTGGGACCTCAAGTCTGATTTTTGGAATCACCTTTGTTTTCTCTACCTGTGGATCTTCACCATCACCAAGTTTGGGAAAAAGCTCTACAACTTCGTCGGGAAATGTTTCAAGGTCCAAATCATCTTCATCTAATTCCCTAATTTCTAACCCAGGAGGATCGTAGTCTTCATTGTCTCCAGTAATAATATCCCACGCGCCATCGAGTCCGGATTCTTTTAGATAATTTTCAAAAGCATTATTAAGACCTAGGGGATCATCACATCTGTTTGAATCACCTCCAAACTCAGAAATAATGGTTTCCATATATTCACATGGATAATACATACCAGCCTGAGTGCTTTCATCTAGTTGCCCAGAACTTACCAGGTCTGAAATGTTAACTTCATTCACATCTCCAGGTCGAGCAACATTACTAGGGTCCCCCGTACACCATGCCCTTAAACCGTTAATAATCGCATCCCTTCTTCTTTTTTCATCAAGTTTAGATCGAGACTTACCTCGTCTGCTCCTTTTACTATAAGACCTTCTTTTTGATTTTGACCTAGAATCAAATTTACTACTACGAGTCCCACTACTCCCGCCTACGAATGAAACATATGCATTTGTAGCCTCTTCACAGCTTTTTTCATCAATCGGAACTTCGGCTTGTTGTACTTCATCAGGAGCCACATAATTATTAGGGTCGAAGTCTGCACACTGCACGATATGAGCATTGCCATCACAGTCATTATAGCTAATCTCTCTTACCCTTCTAGGAAAGTTACCTTCAGGACAACACGCATTCATATAATTTTCGATTAATTGATTCCTTCTTCTATCCCCTCTAGGCATCCTATATGGATAAAGAATGTTTCTTAAAACACTGTTACTCATACTGTCGGTTAGAGCAGACGTAGCCCCAGTCATTTTCTTTACCATCCTCTTTTTAGTGATCCTTTCAGTTTCAGTCGGCTGCTTATCGTCTAAGCTAGAGCGCTCAAGCTTTTTAGCGTTAAAGAATAAAATTGAAGTTGAGACTATAGCAGCTAAAAAAAGAGATAAATAAATTTTAATTTTCATAAAGACCTCAAAAGAACCTTTTCCCTCAACAGTCAAATACGGCATTTTGGAGTCAATTTTTAAGAGTGGAAGCTAAAAAATTCGGCATTATTTCACAATCATAATGTAAATAATTAAAATCAGCTATCATATAGAAATGAGGCTCATAATATCCACTCTACTAATATTATTTACCCCTTTTGCTCAAAGTTTTTACAATAACGCAAATGATGATAACCCCGTTGACTTTTTTTATGACAACTATGACGAGGATATAGAAGACCTGCCAGAGGAAGATAAAAAACAAACTGTTTTTTATAAAGATAAACAAATGGGCCAAGAATCTCTGACGATTGTTCAAAGTATTTCTAATACAAAAAAAACTCTCGTTATTAGAAAAGGCAGAAAAGATCTTCTGGCCCCTGGAATGGAAGGATTATTTTCGACCGATAAAATAAGCATTCTCGCGCGCGCCCGGCAAGTCAGTCGCTTTTACTCCATTTGGGAAGTTGTTGACCCTGAAGCAAGTTTTCCTTTTAAGGTAAAGGACTATGTGGTTTTTAACTCCTCCACCGTTAGTCTCTTTGATCAAATTCCCAGTCTAAAAAAACGCCTTAATGCTGAAATAAAAAGACGTGCTTATATTCCACCGGCCGTATGGGTTCTTCGAGGACTTGGAACAATCGGTATCTATGAGTCTGTGAGTGACACTGGAAGCTCACTTGTTGAAGATCGTTTGGGTACACAGCTTTCTATTTTTCGCTATTCCCACTTATCAAATCGACTTGAGCTTGGCTTTGGCCTGAGAATGGACTTAGAACGGGCCGTTTTAAAATCAACGCCAAGGCTTGAAATTCCAACTAATCGTTATTTATTTTTAAGTGAACTCATGTATCACTTTCCTTATCTAAAAACTAAAGCAACACATTTTTATGGAGGTCTCGGCGTTGGAATTGGTTATTCGCAAACGTCAGTTAGTGAATCAATCTCCACTGGCCTTGCGGTCGCTATACCCGTGATGCGCCTAGGAATGGAAACAAGAATTTCTAAAGACCACTCATTTTTAGTTGAAGGTGTTGCCGAAGGGGTCAGCATGCAAGAGAGCTTTAAAGACGGCACCGAACAAAACACCAATATTGCCAACCTAAAAATTAGTTTCGGTTATAAGTTTTAAAATAAGCTTCAATTATAAGTTTTAGATTAAACATTTTTATATACTTAAAGCGATACCTGGAAACTGGTTTTGCAACTCCAACATGATCGCCGACTTTTGCTGAGGTGTGAATCGGTTAGATTGAAGCTTAATAGTTTTTATGTTCACGAGTCCAATCCACCACCCTTCCGGCAAGTTTTCCATTCCATTACCAAGTAGTACTAACGTTTCTAAGTTGGCCAACCCATTAAATACGCCTGGTTCAATCGTGGCCAATTGATTCATGGATAAATCAAGTGTCTTTAAATTACTAAGCGGCTTAAAAATATTTACTGGCAACTCACTCAAGTTATTACTCGATAAATTTAAATCCTCTAACCCACTAAGGTTTGAAAATACGAGCAGTGGTAAATCAGATAACTCTCCTCGCCGAAGTTCTAAAATCTTTAAGTGATTAAGACCGTAAAAACTCTGCGGATCTAAGTGACTGATGGGATTAACACTCAGATTCAATTCTTCTAAACTCGTTAAGTGCTCGAAAAGATTTGGACCTATTGATGTTAGGTCATTTCCAGCAAGATATGCTTGGGTAACATTGCTAAAATATAAAAAATCATCTGTCGAAATTCCCTCAATTGAGGACCCTCCAATCACGATCGCGTTTTTATTTTCGTAATCTCTGACTAATAACTCCCCACACTCGCAAAGGTTTGTCATAAAATCAACGATCGCGGGGTGCCGATTACATGTACCAGCAGCATCAGCATCTCTTGGGATTTCTCTTATTTCACAAAAATCTTCGATGACTTCTTCGTGAACGCTCGTACTAACTCCGAACCATTCAAAATCCTCTAAGAAGGAGAGCTGAACTAAGCTATCCATGGTGTTAAGACATTGCCCGTAACATTGATTTTCGGAATATTGCCTTAAGACAATCCAAAAATTAACTAACATCTGCGTATAGCCACGCTCCACATAATAAGTAAATTCATTACCATCAAAGTAATGCTCTAAAAGCTCAGTTCGGGTCATCGTACTTACATCAACATAAGAGTTATTCGATGCTTGAAATACCGGCGCATGACCTCTAGGCGTAATTGAGTGATCTCCTTCATGAAGAAGATCATAAAAAATTAATTTTACTGCACCTATATTAAGATGGTCCTCGAGATTTCCCCCAAGGCCAATGAGTTCAATTTCGAGGTCATCAAAACGAGATTCTCTAATCGTTGGTGTCCCCCCATAATTAACTGCACCGACATTAGGAACATTGGCGACATAATACCAGATATTATCATGGTTGAGCATGTCAATGACGTAATCAATATCCTCGATCATATCCTCATAGTAATCATCCAAACTGATACTCAATTCACGGTTAAGAAATTTATCGGTATTTGATATATACGTAACCATAAACTCGTGAGCAGTTTCTAGTTGCGTTTTATAAAGCTCAAAGATTTCTATTGCCCGATCTCGATGCTCAGCACTTAGAGGTTCACTACCACCAAATTTTTCAAATAAAAATGATGAGCAGTTATTATAGATCGCCCCCGTAAAAACAATCAAAAGCCCAGTGATAATGGAAGCTAGATTATTTCGATTCATTGTTTAACTCTTTTTTTCTCAGCACTTCTGAAAGACGACAGCTAAAATCATGGCCGATAGAACAATTATCAAGGAGCGCTAAGATTTGATTTGAAAGTCCTTCTTGAAGTAGCGCCAATTCATGACAAGCTTTTAGGTCTCGCTTCTCACAAGCGATCGAATAAACTCTTTTAGTGTCTTTATTTTTTTTCTCCTTTTTGAAATACCCCCCCAAACGCCGGCAGCTTTTCGTGCTACCTTTTTGACATGCACTCTCCAGAATACCTTTTGATTTAGAGTAATTATTTTTTTCTATACTGAGAGAATAATAAAAACAGCCCTCCTGATTTTTCAAATTGCATGCTTTTAAAAAATATCTCGTGGCGAGGTCATAATTTTTATCTACTCTTTTATAAATCATCCCTAGGCCATAACAGGATTTTGCGTCTTTTTCCTGACACTTCCTCTGCAACTCTTTCTTGGCCACGCTAATTTCTTCTTTTGTCGGAATAATCTCATTATCTCCATGGCTACATGAATGAGGATCAATATTATTTGAGGCGTGCTCCTGGGCAAAAATAGTGCCAGTGAATAGAAAAAAAACTAAAAAAATAGATTTCATGAAGGGTAATTCGGGCTTTATGACAAGATAATAAAGTGATCTATATGCTGATAAACTACCGAAATATTTTGCTTCCCACGCGAATGTAATGGGCCCCGAGATCTAGAGCGACCGGATAATCCCCGCTCATTCCCATCGATAGCTGTGCGTGGGGAATTTTTTCACTCAATAATTTTAATCGAGAAAAAGAATTTTTTGCTGCCAGAAGGTCTCCCCCCACAGGTGCCATGCACATTAATCCTTGAAAAAATAAATACGGGTAATGATCAATTTCATTTTTGATTTCAATGACATCTTCAAGGGAGTGAACTCCACCTTTTTGTCTTTCTTCACTGGTATTGACCTGGATAAACATTTTTATGGGGCCAATTGCTCGCTCGCCAATCATCTTGACATGCTTGAGCGAATCAACAGAGTGAATTGCATAAAGATTTTTTAAACTCATCAGCTCTTTAATTTTATTGGACTGAATATTGCCAATAAAGTGCCAACGAATATCCGGACAGTCATTGATAAGCTCTTGCATTTTTTCTGCAAGATCAGGCACTCGATTTTCACCAAAGTCGCGAAAGCCCACATCGTACGCGGCTTTTATTTCACCGGCTCCGACATACTTACTAACGGCAATCACTGTCACGTCTTGGGGATATTTACTAACTTCTTGATTAAGTTCTTCGTATGTATGTTGATAATTTAGATCATTCACTATCAGTTGAAATATCTTTATTTTCTTTTTTTCGCAAGCTCACTTTTGCTTGGACATCAAAATCATATTTTTCTAGCGTGGACTCAACAACTTTAGTCATATCCAGTTTCGCCAAATATTCACGGATTTCACTCCGAATACCATCGCTAAACTCTTTTTTCGCTCCCTTTGCATTTTGCACGAGTCCATTCACAATATCTTTTGGAAGAGGCAGATCAGAGAGAATTGTTTTTACAGCATCCTCGGTCATAAACGCCGCACCGACACCAATTGACACCACTTTTTTAATTACTTCACTGATGGATGATTCTGATTTTTTTTCGTCATTCATGTTCAACTCTCCTAAATTACTTTTGCCTAATTCTATTTTAAACGAATAGGCGGTGAGAGCGAACTATTTTTTATAATCTACATAATTGCTCAGTAATTTTTAATATCTACATGAATGCTCAGTAATTTTTAATATCTTGGCTTTCGATCAAAGTGATGGTCCGCAGAAATTCTTCTAATGGTACCAGAGCTACTTCTCATCACCATAGAATGAGTCACCGCTCCCCAATTGGTAAAACGGACCCCTTGAAGAAATTTCCCCGTGGTCACACCCGTTGCTGCAAACATCACATTTCCAGAAGCGAGATCTTCCGTGTGATAAATTCTATCTGGATCTGTTATTCCCATACGCTCCATTCGAGCTATTTCATCATCATTTCTTGGTTTTAAACGGCCTTGAATTTCACCGCCAACACAACGAAGAGCGGCTGCGGCAAGAACTCCCTCTGGCGCTCCCCCAGTTCCAAATAAAATATCAATTCCCGTGTCCGGCATCGCACAGGCAATAACGGCCGCGACATCCCCGTCTCCAATGAGATGAATTCTTGCCCCCGCACTTCTTACTTCTTGAATAAGATCAGCATGACGAGGACGGTTTAAAATGACCGCTGTCAAATCTTGCACCCGACATTGTTTTGCCTCTGCTAATTTTTTAAGATTATTCGTCGGCGTGTCCTCAATATCAATAATGCCAACACCGGCAGAACCAGTTGCAATTTTTTCCATATATGTATCTGGCGCATTTAGAAAATTCCCCTCTTCGGCAACCGCTAGAACAGCAATTGAATTGGGAAGTCCCATGGCACAGACACTTGTGCCCTCAAGTGGATCAAGTGCGATATCTAATTTAGGCCCTTTTTTACTGCCAACTTTTTCACCAATATAGAGCATCGGCGCCTCGTCGCGCTCACCTTCTCCAATAACAACGGTGCCATCAAAGTCAATCGAATCCAGCATCGTTCGCATTGAATCGACAGCTGCCTGATCGGCGGCTTTTTCATCGCCTCTTCCCATTAATCTCGCAGAAGCAATAGCGGCCATCTCAGTTACACGTACAAATTCTAAAGCAAAATTGCGATCCATTTATCTCTCCCATTTAATTCCAATAGAGTATAAACAGCTGATTCCAAAATTAAAAGGCAGGATTAATAAAAAATATTGATGCCAGTTGATTCAATTTTATGAAGCAGACATCTTCATCACGAGAAATTCCACCGCACTTTTTGGCAGACATTTCTCCGAGACTTTGGACAGAATTTGAGCGGCCATTAACAGTGAATCGCCACATGGACGCGGGTCTACATGAAAATCTATTTCTTCTTCATAGCTTAATGGAGCATCTGCATCGTGATGCTTCACCACCTGGCCAGTTCGAACCCCTGCACCATCTACCCACTCAATAAGTTTATCCATTAATAAGAATTGAAAACGCGCCAACTCTCCATCTCGGTGTTGCCAAATAAAAACTTCTGCTGGGCCGTCGGATTTCAGCCAATACTTTAAATCCGCGGGAATATCCATTTCAAATGTCCCATCATGAAGTGGCCGCATTCGCCGAGCAAGAATATCCGTACTTAAAAAATCTTTCACCTCGCC
>JAURQB010000045.1 GCA_030836365.1 Bdellovibrionota bacterium
GGTATTTGTTATGGAATGCAGATTATGGGCCATGTTTTAGGTGGTAAAGTAGAAAAAGGTACATCTGGTGAGTATGGGCTTTCCATGATTCAATTTGAAAAAGGCGTCGAAAATTTTGGCCTTCAGTTTTCGTTTAACTCTTGGATGAGCCACTTTGATCATTTAAGTGAATTACCAAAAAACTTTAGAAAAATGCTGACGTCGCAAAATGGATTTATTGCGGGAATTTGTCACGATAGTAGGCCTATTTGGGGCCTTCAATTTCATCCTGAGGTTGAGCACACCGAGCACGGTCGGGATATTTTATCCGCCTTTTTTTCAAAGGTAGCAAAAATTAAAAAAGACTGGGGCGACTCAGAAATGATGAGTGAGGCCTTAGAAGTCATCAGAAAAGAAGGTGATTCTCAAATCCTCTGCGCTTTCTCTGGTGGAGTAGACTCACTGGTGGCCGCCACTTTATGTGAGCGAGTAAATCCAGAAAACTTACACTGTTTTTTTGTTGACCATGGTCTCCTTCGTCCACAAGACATTCATCACATCAAAGTTCTTCAAGAAAAAACAAAATTACATATTCAAATCGTTGATGTTAAAGAGCAGTTCTTTTCTAAACTCAAAGGCGTTGATGAACCGGAAGCAAAAAGAAAAATTATTGGCCATGAATTTATTTCTGTTTTCGAACAGAAGGTTCATGAGTACGAAGAGAGTCATGGAATAAAATTTACGCATCTTCTTCAGGGGACTCTTTACCCTGATGTAATTGAAAGCGTCAGTCCGCATGGAGAGGAGGGCATTTCTTCTACGATTAAATCTCATCACAATGTGGGGGGACTTCCAGAGCGGATGAAACTTAAATTACTTGAGCCACTTCGATATTTATTTAAAGATGAAGTAAGAAAACTTGGAGAAGCTCTAGGCCTTGAGTACGACTGGGTTCATCGCCATCCATTTCCAGGCCCAGGAATTGGTGTACGCGTATTGGGAGAGTTAACTCCCACTCGAGTTGAGCAGGTTGTAAAAAGTGATCAAATTTTGTTTGAAGAACTAAAGTCTCATCACCTCTATCAGGCCACATGGCAGGCATTGACTGTATTGCTACCTGTCAAAACGGTTGGAGTAAAAGGTGATGAGCGTGCTTATGAGGAGGTCATTTGTTTGCGCATGGTCAATTCAAGTGACGGAATGACGGCCACTTTTTCTCAACTACCTTTTGATTTTTTAAGCACTGTGTCCAGAAGAATTACAAACGAAGTATCTGGAATTACACGAGTTGTTTATGATATTACGGATAAACCACCTGGTACAATTGAATGGGAGTAGGGCGTTTTTTTTGTTGAGTAGAATACTCCGGTTTTGGGTTAATCAAATTTTGCATTAGTCTTCAATAAAAATGTATTCGACCCTGACTTTTAGGTTCAAGAATGATTAAATTAACTCGTTAATTTTTTCAATTTTATCGAGTATATAATATGTCTAAAAGTCCGTTAAAAGAAAGTCATCCAAACAGTTTTGTTCACCTTCATTTACACACTCAATATTCTCTTCTAGATGGTGCAATTAGGTTAAAAGATTTGATTCCTACTGCAAAGGAAATGGGAGTTCCTGCTATTGCTCAAACTGACCATGGAAACATGTTTGGAGCGATTGATTTTTACATTCGATGTAAAGAAGCAGGGATCAAACCAATTCTTGGTAGTGAGGTATATTTCACTCCTGGCTCAAGGCATGATCGTATTTCACCTAGAAAAGCGAAGACGATTGGAAATCAAGACGAGACAGAAAGCTCACATCAAATTCATCACCTAATCCTGCTTGCTAAAGATTTGAAAGGTTATGAGAATTTATGCGCATTGTTGTCGAAAGCATATTTAGAAGGTTTCTACTATAAACCAAGAATTGATATGGATCTTCTTCGTGAGCACGCGGAGGGTCTCGTTTGTACGACAGCTTGTTTGAAGGGAGAAGTTGGTTATAACTTTTTTACAGGGCAAGACTCAAAAGCGGTCAGTGCGATTAAAAAATTACATGATCTTTTTGGTGATGATTTTTATTTAGAAATTCAAGAAAATGGAATACCTGAACAACGTCCTGTTAATGAAAAAGTTATTGAATACGCGAAAGAAACGGGAATGAAGATTGTTGCGACAAATGATTGTCATTATATGACACCCGAAGACGCAACGGCACAAGAGGTTCTTCTTTGCGTTCAAACGGGAAAAACTTTTAGTGACGAAAATAGAATGAAAATGACCTCTCAGGAGTTTTATTATAAATCGCCGGAGAAAATGAGAGAAGCATTTTCGTATATCCCTGAAGCGTGTGATGCAACTCTTGAAATTGCTGATAAATGTAATGTCGAATTAAAGTGGAAAGATGAAGATGGTAATCAAATTTATCACCTTCCAGATTACCCTATTGCAACGGGTGAGACGACAGATGAATACTTTGCGCGAATGTCGAGAGAAGGATTGGAAAAAAGGTTTCAAGGCCCGCATTTTACCAAGTTAATCAAAGAAGATAATTGGGAGACGGAACTTAAACCTAAATACTATGAGCGACTTGAAGAAGAAGTGAAGATGATTTGTGACATGGGGTTTCCCGGTTACTTTTTAATTGTTGGTGACTTCATTCAATGGTCAAAAGAAAGTGATATTCCTGTCGGGCCAGGACGTGGATCGGGAGCTGGGTCGCTTGTTGCCTACGCTTTAACAATTACGAACATTAACCCACTTCCCTTCAACCTTCTTTTTGAGAGGTTTATTAATCCTGAACGGATTTCGATGCCGGATTTTGATATCGACTTTTGTCAAAACCGACGTCAAGAAGTCATTGAATATGTGACTCAAAAATATGGTGAAGAGAGAGTTGGCCAAATCATTACGTTTGGAAAGCTGCAGGCCAAAGCGGTTATTCGTGACGTCTCAAGAGTATTTTCTCTTCCGTATTCCGAGGCCGATATGCTCTCGAAACTTGTTCCTGATGAATTAGGAATTACGCTAGATAAAGCGCTTGAAATGGAGCCAAAGTTTGGGGAGTTGATGAGCTCCGATCCAAAAATCAAGCAAATTATGAATATTTCCAAAAGGCTTGAGGGCTTATATCGGCATGCTTCTATTCATGCGGCCGGGGTTATTATTACAAACAAGCCGCTTGTCAAATATTGTCCTTTATTTAAAGGTCGAGAGGGTGAGCAAGTCGTCCAGTTTGATAAAGATTTTTCTGAAACGATTGGTCTCGTGAAGTTTGACTTTCTAGGGCTGAAAACGCTGACCGTTATTGATTATGCGACAAAGTTTATACGGCGGGATCACAATGACGACTTTGATATTGAAGCGATCGATCTTGAAGATAAAGCCGTTTATGATTTTATTTCACGTGGTGAAACTATTGGCGTTTTTCAGCTTGAATCTTCAGGGATGATCGATCTGTGTAAAAGAATTGGACCTGATAATATTGAAGATATCACTGCGATTAATGCTCTCTATCGGCCAGGTCCTCTAGAGTCTGGAATGGTGGACGACTTCATTGAAATTAAGCATGGAAGGAAAGAGATGACCTTCCCGTTCAAAGATTTAGCGCCAGTTCTTAGTGATACCTACGGGGTTATTGTTTACCAAGAGCAAGTAATGAACATTGCTCGAATTGTTGCAGGTTACTCTCTTGGCCAAGCAGATATGCTACGACGAGCGATGGGGAAAAAGAAAGTTTCTGAGATGGAGCGACATAAAGAAATTTTCCGTCAAGGGGCCATTGAAAAAGGTTTTGATGAGCAAAAAGCAGTCGATCTTTTTGACTTGATGGCAAACTTTGCTGCGTATGGGTTTAACAAATCTCACGCGGTTGCTTACGCCCTTATTGCTTACCAAACGGCTTTTCTAAAACGTTATTATCCAGCGGAATTTTTTGCGGCCCTGTTAAGTACTGAGCTGAACAACATGGATAAGGTTACGAACTATATCAACGATTGTACGAACTATGATATTGAGGTGCTTCCTCCCGATGTAAATGAATCTTTGTGGTTATTCAACGTTGTCGATGGAAATATTCGCTTTGGTATGGGTGCAATTAAAAATGTTGGAAAAGCCGCGGTTGAAGAAATGGTGCGTGTGCGAGAAGAGACCGGGCCTTTTACAAGTTTTACGGATTTTATCGAACGAGTGAGTCTCAAAATTTGTGGAAAACGCGCTCTTGAATCCCTCATTTTAGTTGGGGCGTTTGATCATTGTGAGTCAGGATACAATAGAAAGACACTTTATAATAATCTTGAAATTTTCATGAGCTATGGTTCTAAAAAACAAGAAGAGAAAGAGCTTGGGCAATCAAACTTATTTGATCTTGCCATGGAAACAGGTTCGGGGCCTTCTGAAGTTGCACTAGATATCTCTATTGAGAATGACTATGAAGATAAGGAAAAGCTCGGATTTGAGGCAAGTCTATTAGGTATTTATGTTTCAGGGCACCCGCTTGATAAATATGAGGATATCATCGCTCAACTGACCAGTTCAAATCTTCACGATCTACAAGATCTTCAAGGAAGTGGTAAGAGGGATATGATCATTGCAGGCATGGTTACTAATAGAAAAAATATTCTAACCAAAAAAGGCGATAAAATGTGCTTTGCTCAGTTAGAGGACCTACATGGAAAAATTGAATGTATTGTTTTTCCTCGAACCTTTGCCGAATACGAAGGTATCCTTGGTGAAGATGATCCTGTTGTCATGACTGGACAAGTAAATTTAGATGAAAGTCCGCGAAAGTTTTTTCCAACTAAAATTGAAAAATTA
>JAURQB010000046.1 GCA_030836365.1 Bdellovibrionota bacterium
AAGGTTTACGGCGCCCGAGCAGTCGGCACTGCACGTATTACATGTTTGATTATATCCACAAGAAGTTTCAGTTACCGTATTGCCGTCGTCACAAATTTCCTCTCCTTCAACAACTCCATTGCCGCAAATCGAGCTGGATACTGACTCAGGATTATCATTTTCCGTCCCATTCTTCTCTGACTCAAAAGAAAACAAATCCGTTTTGACTGTAGTATTGAGCTTTATATCATCTCCTCCTCCAGAGCATCCTATCAATGAAAGAATATAAAAAGTTAGAATGAAATAAACTATAATTCTCATCATGTACCTATCACTTAAAGCTTCGCCCAATGCCCATAAAAAACCGCGTTTCTGCGCGATCTATAGTTTTTTTATTAAACCGATCTGATACCGAATAGGATCCATCAAAGTAGCCACCACTAAACTCAACAAACCATTTACCGTTTTGAAATGCATATCGGCCGTTATACTCAATTCCGTACTGAGTTAAATCCCCGACATCGATTTCTAGTTTTAATTTATTTGAAACGCTTTCCGTAAAATGGAAATCTAGCCCCAATTGAGCTGAGGCACTAAAGACGTTTTCCTGCTTGCTTTCAAATGTCGTTGCTGAGTTTTGTTCAAAAAAATTAAGGCTACTATATTTAGCACCAATGGCAGCAAAACCCTTTAAACGAGAGTTCATGGCGATCCATTCACGTCCCAAGGCTAGCGAAAAATAAGAGTCTGAGTAATCATTCATACCTTGTACACTCGATGTTCTCGATAAAAATTGGGAATCTACAAAAAAATCTGACTGTTCTTGAAACTTTAGGTCTAGTCCAATATTTTGAATCGAAAAGCTTGCATTCGCATCCGTAGAGCTACTTTTTTGATTAAAATCGATTTCACCTTGCCCGGCCGAAAGGATTATTTCTTTAGGGATAAGATAGCTCCACTTCCATTGAAATTCGGACGTGACTGAAGAGGGGTTTCTTTTATTTTTTTCACCATCATCCACATTTTTTTTAAGATTTCGTTCAGTATTTTGACCAAATCGATTCTGTTTTTTCATGCGAGGCATCTCTTTTTTTAATTTATTTTTGACAACACTCTTAAGAGGGTATTCCAATGATATTTCAACTGGTAGAATATTTGAGACCCCTTTAATTAAACCAAAAGGGGAAACTCTTGAAGCTCGCACAAAAAAACGCCCGGCCTGAAAACGGCTAAGATCGAAAAAATTGTTCTTCGTAAACTTCCTAATAACAATAGAATTAAAGCTTTCCCCTTGAGAGATCTCAACTAAAATTCTTTCCTCAATATCAGTGCTCTGATTTTGCCAATGGACATGTGGCGCAAACTCACTATTGAAATTGATTTCTCCATTTTCTTGGATAGTTCCAGATACTTTTGATGGTGCCTCAATTTTCCCGCTAAATGCTAGATCGGGATGCCTCACGTTAAATTTCGCTTTGACTTCTTTTCCGAACTTGCCGTTAATGACGGGTGTAATACTCCATTCGTATTCACCCTCCTCTAAAAAGTTCCGTTGATCAAGGTTCAAACTTTTTGTATTTTCACGAACTAAAATTTCACCATTAGGAGAAACAACCAGAACGTTGTAGCTCAGGTTTTCTTGAACAAAGCTTTTTTTCTCATTGATTATTTTCCAATGGAATCGAATACTTTCAGAAGGTCGGCGTATTTTTAAATTCTCATTACTTTGAGGAGTAACCAGTAATAGATTCAAGTTGCTAATACTAGATTTAACATATTTTTGATTAGCCTCTTTTTTTAAGAAAAAAAAAGCATAAACAGAAACCAATAATGCTAGAGAGAGATAAAACAAAATGCTCTTCATCAAAAATGCCTCTATATTCTTAAGATCATTCGACAATTTGGATTTATTTCTTTAGGAATCGCATAAACTAAACAAGCACTATTTAAAGAGAGTTAACAAAATAATAAAAAAGAGCATGGCACCGTTTGGTCTTATTAGACCTTTAAAACAATTTTACCAACATGTTTTCTTAGAAGAAACTCCTTTTGAGCATCTACAATATTTTTAAGCGGGAAGGTTTTCCAAACAACAGGTTTAATTTCACCGCGCTCAATATATCTAACGAGATTTGGAAAAACTTCTAGATCCCAACCAGTACAACCTATTAAGGTAATATCTTTCAAGTAAAAACTTCGAAGATCTAGTTTTACAATTGGGCCAGCAACGGCGCCACTGGAAACGTATTTTCCTCCACGAACCAAAACTTCAATTAGCTCAGAAAAACTATCACCGCCAACATTGTCGACGACAACGTCGACTGATTTTTCACCAAGTACTTTTAAGATACTCTCTCTCCGGGATATAACTTGATCTGCGCCTAAAGCTAAAACTGCTTCTTTTTTTGCATCACTACAAACTCCGACGACGCGAGCGCCCCTTCGTTTTGCGAGTTGAATACTAGCAGTTCCAATCCCCCCACTAGCCCCCATGACTAAAATGGTATCACCGCTCTTTACTTTTGCACGATTAATCATATTTTCGCTAGTACCATAAGCGCAAGGAATAGAGGCAAGCTCCTCAGCACTCCATTCACAGTCTACGACAAAAGCGTCCTCAGCATTTACTTTAACATACTCAGCAAAGGCTCCATCAAAATCTGAAGCCATCCAGGTATTTTCAAGGTCCATATCACCGTTCACACGAATGCAAGGTCTGACAATAACTCGCTTACCAAGTAGTTTGTTATTTTCCTCTTCAAAAACCTCACAAACTTCACCGCAACAATCCGTTCCTTGAATAAAAGGAAATGGAGTTTTTTCATTCCACCCGCCATCTGCGATATCTTTTCTCTCACTTTCTTGGTCCACTTGAGTTTCATTCGTGCTGGCCATAAAACTTGAGGAATACCAGCCAAGCCGCGTATTGATTTCTGTGTTATTCACTCCGGCGGCAAGAACTTTTATGAGCACCTCGCCACTTGAAATTGTTGGCACATCAACCTGTCTAAAACTTAATTGCTCATATCCACCAGTACCCATAGTAACAACGGCATTCATTTTCTTTTTACTCATGATCTAGGCCTTTATACTTTCGACAAACCTTGAGACGTATTCGCAGTTTGGGTTATTAATTATATTCTCTGCAGTTCCTATTTGCACGAGCTCTCCATCTTTTAGGATGGCCATCCGGTCCGCGAGCTTGATGGCTTCATCAAGATCATGGGTCACAAAAACCACCGTTTTTTTCATTTTATCTTTTAACCCTAATACGACCTCCTGCATTTCCGCACGAATGAGTGGGTCAAGTGCGCTAAACGGCTCATCCATAATCAAGACATCCGTTTCGCAAGCAAGCGCTCTGGCAATTCCCACCCGTTGTTGCATCCCTCCAGAAAGCTGCCTCGGATAAGAGTCTTCATATCCATTAAGCCCGACTACATCAATCCATTTTTTTGCTTTTTCATTTTGGATACTTTTATCCTCGCCTCTAATCGATAAGCCAAAAGAAACATTTTCTAGAATATTTTTATGAGGCAATAACCCAAACTTTTGAAACACCATACTCACCTTTTGACGGCGAAAGTTTAATAGTTCATCACCTTTTAGGTGAGTTACGTTTTTTCCATCGAAAAGAACCTCTCCATCTGTTGCCTCAATTAGGCCATTAAGATGACGAATAAGAGTCGATTTACCAGAGCCAGATAATCCCATTATCACAAAGAATTCATTTTTTTTGATGGAAAGACTAATATTATTTATTCCTAATGTTTGTTTTTGCTGCTCAAGAAGCTCTTCTTTGGATCCCCCATTTTTAATGAAGGATAGGCCTTTAAACGGTTTTTTTCCAATTGATTGCGTGAGACGATCAATAATAATCGCTAGCAATACGATTCCAACACCCGCAATAAAACCTTGTCCTACATCTAACTTTTGTATTCCTAACAGAACCTGTTCTCCTAGACCCCTGGAGCCGATCATTGAAGAAATCACTACCATCTATAAGGCCATCATAATTGTTTGATTAATTCCGGCCATGATTGACGGAAGCGCCAGTGGAAGCTTGACTTTCACAAGAAGCTGCCAAGGAGTTGCTCCAAAACTTGTTGCCGCTTCGACAGTAAAGGGATCAACTTTTCTAATGCCAAGGTCAGTTAGTCTAATAGTTGGAACGATAGCATATATAACGGTAGCAAAAATGGCGGGAACCTTTCCTAAACCAAAAAGCATTAATGCCGGGATAAGATAAACAAAACTTGGCATCGTCTGCATGCCATCTAAGAAATGACATTGCATTAGTAAAAAAGGTGACCATATACTATAGT
The DNA here is from genome assembly GCA_030836365.1 of Bdellovibrionota bacterium. Lineage (GTDB taxonomy): Bacteria > Bdellovibrionota > Bacteriovoracia > Bacteriovoracales > Bacteriovoracaceae > UBA1511. The sequence continues at coordinate 4,305 of JAURQB010000046.1, forward strand.
TTTTTGAATATTTAATAGGTTCCTTCTTTAATTATCAAAAGGCGGTTTTTTAAATTGAAAGCAAAATTCAAGCAAGTTCATGGCCTCCAAGTAAAAGATAATTTAAATTTGAATAATGGTGCCCGGGACTCCGACGCAAAAAATTCATCCAGTGGATGGATTTTTTAAGGAGGCCAGTCCCAAATGAATTTAAACTTGTTTAAATTAATGGTGCCCGGGACTGGACCAGATAAGTGCATTTTCAGTCGTCTCACTAAACAGTCCTTAAAACAGCAAATCAATAGTGTTTATCGACACTTTAACAATTAATACAGTCAGATGGTTTGTCGCATCTTTTTATATTTTGTTAAGGATTATTAAGGTTTTTAGGCCAATTTTAGGCCATTCAGACAAGAGAACATTCATACAATTGTATCAAATACTTATGCTTGTTAAGCACCAATAACTCCAATGTTTTACTAGCGCTTATTTTTTTCGAGGTGATTGCCGAATACAGTATGATTTACTTAAAGGAGGAATTACAACATGTCTAAACTATTAACTGTCCTGACCCTATTAACATTTAGTTTAAGCGCGCTTGCGATAAGACCAAAAATAGCTAAAACTCCTGGTCGTAAAAATATGGAAGCCATGCCACCTGAAGCCATTCTTAGTGGTGAAGATATTATTCGCAGTTGTTGTGATATTACATTTAAGGCTAAAGATTCTAGAAACCGGTTAAAAACCATAAGAGTTAAAGTATCTGGCCCTGATAATATCAAGATTACCGGTGCTAATAGAGTTTTGAGAAAACAATTAGAGGCACATATTAAGAAAGAGCTTAAGGCGGACTATCTAGGAGAACATGAGTTAACGAAGTCAATTAAAGTTTTTATACAGACGAACGTTAGATAGTCGATCCTACGCCGATTCGTCTCTCACAATCTGAATACTAATCGGCTTCGACTCTTTTTGATTTTGTCCGTCTTTATTGTCATTCCAGCCATGAAGGTTCTTCATCATGAATATCCACGCAACGGCGGAACCTTTAACCTCACCTAGTGCTAATTTCTTTCCTAGATTTATCCAAAAGAACTCAGATTTAGCTCGACCAATATCCTTCGCCTCAGCGAACTCAGGATGCCTCTGACACCAATCGTAAAGAGTTTGCTTGCTTACTCCTACAATTCCTCCAAAGCTCTTAAATGAGCCACCCTCAGACATGTGATTGATTAATTGTTCGCAGTATTCAGGATCGTATTTACTTGCAGGCATAAATAAACTTTATCATACTAAACCAGTCCGGCCAAGGCCCTTTTAGGCGGTGTTACGAACCCAAGGTACCTACCCGTAATTTACAACAAAAAGGGGTGGCACCCCCCTCTGGACATCTAGCTTTATGGAGTCAAGATACCAATAAATTTAACAATATTTAACATTACTAAACTAAATCTATTTCCTAAATCACCAAGCAATTAATCCCGAATATTCATCCATGTCGAATATTAAAAAATTATTAACTGCGAAGACCAATCGCTGGGATGATTTATATACAAAACTCATAAACTTAGATGATGATGAAAATCATTCCAAGGCAGGTTTCCTCTTTGAACATTTCGCAAAACTCTACTTCATGGAAACGGGAGAATATAAAAAAGTTCAACTATATGATGAAATAAGCGCCTCTGATAAAAAGAAATATGAGCTACCAAAAAGAGAAAAAGGCGTAGATCTTCTCCTTCACAGTAATCAAGGAAGAGTTATCGCCGTACAAGTGAAATTCAGAAAAGATAAGTCAAGCACACTCTCCTGGGGCTCAGATAAGCTATCTCACCTTGTTGCCCATCACAAAAAGATTGATCAGCATTTTGTCTTCTCAAATGCCACAGGAGTAGATAAGGACGTTAAAAGACAGGCGAAAAAGCTACAGGCGATACTAATAAACGATCTACTTGAGCTTACAAAGGAGCATTTTAATCGCTACCGAGACATTATAAAAGCAGGCAAACCAAAGAAAAGAAAACCATTCACTCCCAAGACACATCAAGCCAGTGCAATTAAAGACATCATCAAAGGATTCAAGACTGAATCTCGTGGTAAATTGATATTTCCCTGTGGTGCAGGAAAGACACTCACCTCTTTATGGCTAAAAGAAAAAATGAAAGCAAAAAGGACTCTGGTGCTTGTTCCTTCCCTAGCGCTCCTTCGGCAAATCAAAAACGAATGGAGAGAACAAAAAAGATCAGACTTTAACTATTTTTGCGTTTGCTCAGAAAAAGATATTGATAGAGACAAAGCAACCAAGCATGATATTTTCTCTGGATCAATTTATGAGCTAGGTGCATCAGGTCTTGGTGTCACCACTGACTCAAAGACCATTAGAAACTATTTAAAGACTCCTGGAGACGTTGTTGTCTTTAGCACATACCAAAGTACCCCAGAACTATCGAAAGCCTTAAAAGGGCAAAAGTTCACTTTTGATCTAGCAATTTGTGATGAGGCCCATAAAACCGCTACAAAAAAAGAATCATCATTTGCGACTATCCATGATGATAAAAAAATCAAAGTAAAGAAACGACTCTATATGACGGCAACCCCAAGAATCATCTCAGAAACAGTAACCAATTCAAGAGGCGAAGACGTCACAAAATATATTGCTGATATGAATAATCCACATATTTACGGTGATGAATTTCATCGAATGAGTTTCGCTCAAGCAATAAAAGAAAAGATACTCGTCGAGTATAAGATTGTAGCGATTGGTATTTCCAACGAGGAGATGAGAAATAATATTATCTATAGGAAGTATTTAAAAGATAAGAAATTTGATAACTTTGAGGAGCTTGCAAATCACATTGCCCTACAAAAGGCGATGAAAAAATATAAAGCACATCACGCGCTGACATTTCACTCATCAGTTACTAAAGCAAAAAGATTTTCAAATTCTCACCCAGAAATTCACAGGAAGTGCAACACTTATCACGTAAATGGAAAACAATCGACGGCCGAGAGAAAGTCCTCACTGAATGATTTCAGAAATGATCCGAAGGCCCTTATTAGTAACGCCCGTTGTTTAACTGAAGGAGTTGATGTTCCTGCTATTGATCTCGTTTACTTTTGTGATCCAAAAAACTCAAAGATTGATATTGTTCAAGCAGCAGGAAGGTCATTACGCCGTAGTCCGGGGAAAAAGTTTGGACTCATCGTTGTTCCGATATTTCATAACGACGCTAAAGATATTGAAGATGATATTAGTGCTGGCACTTATAAAAACCTCGTCCAAACAATTAGAGCACTATCAGATCAAGATGAACGACTTGAAGAAGAAATAAAAAAAATCATCTGGGGAGATGGAAAAAGAAAGACATCTGCCGGTGCAAGAATACAAGTAGACTTAGGACAAGCGGAAAAGGGAACAATACAAATTGATGGAATTGCAAACCAACTTAAAAAAGATATTTTTTCTCATGTTATTAGAAAGTCATTAAAGATGTATTGGCGAGATTATGAGGATTCGAAAAGCTATATCAAAGGACTTGGCTTGAAAAATGCTAAAGAATACTTTCTGTATTCCACGGGAAAACTATCAAGAATAAAGGAAAAAAAACCAGACGACATACCAAGCAATTGCCAAACCGTTTACAAAAATAATGGATGGAAGTCCTGGGGGGAGTACCTGGGGACGAACAACGTATCAAATAATAAGTTTAATTATAAAAGTTTTCACGAAGCAAAAAGATTTTGTAAAAAATTAAATTTAAA
>JAURQB010000047.1 GCA_030836365.1 Bdellovibrionota bacterium
AATGGGTCAACCTTGCCAATTATTGATTATGAATATCTTGATTACGATTTCTCTGCTAAAAATAGAAACATAGATGATGATGTCGTATATATTCCTCGTGATGATAATTTTCAAAAAGTAATTGGAGCTTATTCATTTGCAATTGCCCAAGCACACAAACTATCCGTTTACGAATCTCTTATTACGAAAACGATAGATAAATCAATACACATACCTAGTGAATTGGCCAAAAAAGGAGCTATTAATCTCTCCAGCCGTAAAACTGCAAGGATGCGAGGGGAATTATTTCTGATAAAGTCAGATATAAATTTAGGATTTGAATTACTAGATACCCCTAATTATTTTTGGGAGCATCCGAATGAAGAAGTTTTCTATAATGAGATGATAAAATACTTAGAGATATCTCAGCGTATAAATGTTTTAAATAAAAAGATAAATGTAGTGAGCGAAATTTTAGAAATGCTTTCTGATGAACAAAAACATCAAGATTCCAGCTTTTTGGAAAAAATAATAATATTTCTAATATTGATTGAGGTTGTTATTTTTTTGTTTCACGATGTAATGAAGCTATTCTAAAGCAGGTATGGACCTTTGTATTCCTCTCCTTTTTCTTGTGCTTGATAATATTTTTGACAAAGAAGCTTCGCTTTTTGTTCACAGATAACTTCAGTATATTGGTAACCTAGCTTTGACTTGAGTAATGGCCTTACCGTATTCATAAAAATCTCTCGCTTGAATTCATTTGCTGCCAATATCCAGTATTTTTCGACTTGATCTTCTGTCACAATTTCTAGGGAATTATTGTTTAGTTTAAGAACTATGTTGTTGTTTTTAATAAAGTCGGCAACTTTATCATCAATTTTTAGGTAGGTATGGCCTGATATTCTTATAATTGAGTCTTTATTCATAAGTTCATTTTCGCGCATTTTCTAATTATTTCAACTTTTACTTTAAGTACCTTTATGCAATTTCCGAAAAGAAAGGTATGGCAAATAATAACGAATTGGATAAAGAATTAAACCCTGATAAAGCTTTTGATTATAAGGGCCCTTTGTTTCTTACTGTTGCCTGGTTGGTCTGGTCCATTGTCGGTTACTTCTATTTGGTTCTCTATTCTGGTACAGAGAACTACCTTATGGAAGGTATTTATATTATTAGTGCGATATTGTCTGCAAACTCCTTAAATAATCGAAATTATGGGTTTAATAACTCAATAAGGTTCTACAAAGAATATGTAATTCTTCCTAAAGTTATGGGGGCATGGTCTTGGAAAGAGGAGAAAATTCATTATACAGAGATTGATGAAATAAATTTGATTGATTATGGTAATAACATAAGCAAAAATTTTTTTGAAATCGAAGTCAGAACAGAACTATTTAGCTACCCAATATTTGGTAAAAAGCTTCAATTGAATGAATTGAAAGAAATTTACAATTATCTTTGTGATAAAGCTAAAGTGAGAACGGTTAATTTTCCTGATGTTATTGAAGGCTTTGAATTAGAGGATGTGACCGATAAAAATAAACCAATAAGATGGAAAGGCTACCTTGCGTTAATTGCATTGATCGTTAGCGGCTGGACAATAATTGGAATTTCACTCAGTACTCCATATAGCAACCTTTTAAGTGGAGGGAAAATATTCTTATCATCGTTCATTTTATCCATCATTTTCACTTATTTATTATCAAAAAAATTTAACGAAAATGAAGATCCTTCAAATATTAAGAAATGGCAAAAATTATTCTTGTTAGGTTACATATGTCTATATGGTGGAATCGCAATGACATTTAGCTTGGTTTATATAAATGGTAAGTTTGACGATTCAACATTTGAAGAACTAAACATGAAAATAGTAAGCTCGGATTCTATTGATTCAAAAAAAGGCCCATGCTACCACCTGGCCGTAGATAGTACAGGTCGCTCACCCTCAAGCACGGAGTCAAATATTATGTCTTTTGGTGACTTACATATTTGTAGCAATAATTTAAAAGGTGCACAGGTAGGGGATTTGTTTCTGCTAAAGGCTAAAAATGGTTTATTATCTGAAAAGTGGATTATTGATGTTGCCAAAAGAAAATAATTAAACAACATTTCCCTTATGAGTAAGATGAAATTATACCACTACGTTCACTGTCCTTTTTGTATTAGAGTAAGACTATGTTTATCCCTTCTAGGATTTGATTACATTTCAATTGTCCTTCCTTATGATGATGAGGTAACTCCTGTTCAACTATCAGGAGTCAAGATGCTTCCAATTGCAGAGATTGATGGAAAGTATGTAAATGAAAGCTTAGATATTATTAAATTAATAGATAAAAATAACATTCTCAGTTGGGGAAATTATGAGGAAAATAAAAAAGAAGTTAATTCATTATTAAAAGAAATTGGTGATGTTGTCCATCCTCTTGCAATGCCATATTGGATTTATACACCAGAGTTTGACAATACATCTAGGAGCTATTTTCAAACTAAAAAAGAAAAGAAGCGTGGAGACTTTAATCTTCTTGTGAAAAACAAAGATCTTTACATTGCTGAGTTGCAAATAAAACTAAACTCATTGGAAAAATTTCTATCTCCTTACTTCTTATCCTCTGATTTAGGCCTAATTGATGTGATGATCTATTCTCATCTTATTGGTCTTAATGTAGTGCCTAGTTTTCAATTTCCTTTATTCATTTATAATTATATGAGAAATATTGAAGAGCTTTCTAGTTTCGATTACCATGTTGATTTTTGGCAAACAAATACACCTTTTTACCAAACCATAAGAGACGGAAAATGAAAAAAATAATCATTCCATTATGCATTGTTGCTTTCATCTTAATCATTTTTATTTTCAATAATGATAAAATTGAACATGGGGCAGTTGAAAATATCTCTAAATTATCTGCTGGTGGCGGTGGTGCTGTAAAATCAAAAAATAACTCGCAATCATTTTCTTCAAGTCTTAGAAAAAAAACAATGGAATCAGACATTGGAAAGGGCGATATTGATCAAAAGGATACAGTTAATAATCCAGTGCTGGTTGACCTTTTGGAAAGTATCCAAAATGATCATGAGAAATGTGAAGGCGAAATGAATAACTTATTTGGCCCTGAGGATTCTACCCCAAATCTTAAATTGTTTACCGATTTTGAAATAAAAGAATTATTTAAAAAATTTAATCAGATAAGCTTCAATTCTCCTCAAATGACGAACCTGATGGTTTTCTTAAGTGAAAATAAAGTAGATTTAAAGAGTGACGCATTTGGTGAAATAAATAATGTACGTCCTTGTCGTATGTTTCAAAAAATTAACTTCCTAGATGAAGTGAGGAAAATAATAAGTGAGTCCAGCAATAAAGATCTGCAAGATGAATTAAAGTCAGAGTTGTCCTTATTTTTCAAACATGAGGTTGAAACCAGCTCTTCTGTCGCAAACCTGACGATGGTTCTTAATATGATGGAAGCATTTTCAAGTGATAGCAAAAATAAAGCAAGTGAGCTGACGTCGAAACTTGATAGTTTGATCGACCAAATAGAAGAAGAGTACGAGGACATATTAATTTCAGCTGAAGAGGGAATCGATTCCAAGCAAGATGATGTGGCGATATCGAGGGTAATTATAAAAAAAGAGCTTGAAATTAATAAGAAATATAAACAAAAAATACTTGATCTAATTAAAGAAAATTTGTGAACTCTACAATAGAAGCCGCAAGAAAAATACTAAAAATTTTTAAAGTTTATCATCGATATCGTGCTTTGGGGGTTGAGGATTTTCCAGTTGATGGCGGAGTTCTTCTTATCACAAATCATTCACTGGCCACGTATGATGGTTTTCTTCTTGGCTTAGAAATCCTGGAAAAAAAGAACAGGCTCTCTAGAGGTCTGGGTGATGACTTACTTTTTAGAATCCCTGTTTTAAAAAAGTGGTGTGATGATATAGGTCTTGTTCCTGCAAATATAACAAATGCAAAAAGTCTTTTAAAAGAAGGACATATATTAGGTATTGCTCCGGGGGGAATGAGAGAGGCCTTGCGGCCAGATAAAGAGCGATATCAATTGAAATGGCATAAAAGAAAAGGCTTCATTAGACTTGCTATTTCTGAGCAAGTACCTATAGTGCTTGCGGCTTGTCCAAATGCAGATAGAATATTTAAAGTCTATGAAAGTTTTCTGACTGCATTTATCTACAAAAAATTTAAGATACCTGTGCCTATATTCAAGGGTATTGGGGCCAGTTATATTCCTCGTCCTGTAAAGCTTACTCATTATTTAAGTAAGCCCATTTTTCCGCCTCCTTTCTCAGGAGAAAAGGTACCAGATGAACTTGTCGATCAGTTTCACTTGGAAGTGATAGAGGAAATGAAGTCTTTGATGACTAATGTTGATTACTCAAAATCTAGCAAATAAACCTCTACCAATTAATGGTATAATCTTTCACATTGATTAATTTTCGCCATGTGGCCGAGTAATCGTTGTAGACACTGTCATTTGAGTAAATGCATCCATTTGTTACACCGCCAGATGTGCCCGAGACGCTTTCGATTAACTCCTCAAGCTTATATAGATCTGTGATGTCCGACTCGCTGAACTCTGCCGTGACAACGTATGTTGTAGATGTACTACTTTCTGTTAATAGCAAAGAATAAAGATTTGATTCACTCACATTATATGAGTCAATGGAAAGGACTCCGCATATACTAGTTGTAAATGATGTTTCTTCTATTCTTTCAGGATGATTTATTTCATTTTGTAATTCAATACTATCGACATAAAAATGATAACTAACGCTTATCCCTGGAACTCTCGTATTTATATCCGCAAATGCAGATTGCTTGATTAGAGATGATAGTTCTCTTTCCCCTTTTAGGTTTACTTCAAATGAGTCCTGAGGAAATGTGATTTCTTCAAGCTGTGATTGGGCAACTGTGGACAGCTCATCTATTTTTACAACCGATCCCGCCTCATCTGTGAAGACGATCTCTCCCGCCTTACTTCTATATATTGTGCCTGGGAAATCCACGTATTCTTGTTCAGATTGCTCTTCTTCAGTTGGAGTGTCTGCAATGATCTCTTCTTCTTCATTTTCTTGATCTGCTTCAACAACGATCTCATCGTAGAACGGATTATCTGCGAGTTCGCTATTTGAGCTATCTTGTTCCGTCAATATATCTGAAGTTTGGTTGTCTGAAATATTGTTTGTGCCAATATTTTCTTGCCCGCATGAAACAAAGAAGATCGTAAATAGAAGTAAAAATTGTTTTTTCATAGATAACTCACTTTAAATTTTTTTTTAAATAAGCAATTATGATGCCAACTTTTTCAGGCAGATTCGTTTTTCACATTCAAAAATGACTAATGTTTGGTCAATTTTATTATTTTAAGTCAGTTCTTTTAAATTTTTCGATAGACTCTTTTTCCTCTTTTGTTAATTCCTGATCTTCAGGCAGCCAGGATGTTGCCCAAGATGGTGCATAAACTTTATAGTAATTTCCATTTGCTGAGTCTAAATCATAACTTCTCACTCGTCCGTTAGATACAGATATATTAGTCATGTTTATAGATCTAGAAGCTCTGTCTCCAGAAGTTCCCATCCACCATCTCGATGAATATGGTAAATCACTTCTTGGTATGGGAGAAAAATTTGAACGTCGGTACTTTTGGTTGTTGTCGATAAACTTATCCGTTTTAATTTTTTCAAATAATTGTTCAAATTCTCCTGTTAAATTTTCACTTTTTGGATTGATGTCATAACGTGGTAAGTTTGTTCTTAATCGATCACTTATATCCTTCGCATTTTCTCCGAAAGTGATAATACCTTTTATTGGTTTTTTTCTTAGTATAGAAAGTAGTAGGTCCGTCCTTTTTTTGTCGACATCGCTGTCCTTATTTAGCTTTTTGCAGCCAAGATTATTAGAAGCTTCATCTAGGCAGTCTACTGGCATGCTTCGGATAATTAAGTATTTATTTTGTAATCCCGCCCCATTTAAAAAAGCTTGCAGCTGTTGGCCTGAATACCCAGTGAGCGCTCTACCTGAAAACATATCAGTATGTCCCTGCTGATCAGCAATAATGAGAAGATTTGGGGCCACCGTGGATCCTCTGTACATTCCTGTTGGGCCAAATGAAGAGTCTTGAACCATTTCTGATGCGTACTCAGAGTTTATCACGGCCTGGTAAAAACTCATCATTTCATTAACAAAATCAGTCGGCCCTACATCGTATAGAGTTCTTGTGAATTCATTTTTAGGTGGCTCAAATGGAAGATCTTTTGTTGTGAAACCTTCAGGTCTTTCTTTTTTTTTCAATTTGTTTCTTGGGTTTTTATAATACAAATAATGAACTCTTTCATCTGGGGTGTTTAAGTCTGGCCTTTCACTAGGGGGAATAGAAAGGCATCTTCGGCCAACTCTTGCACCGTTGTTGTAACAACCGTTTTTAGAAAAAATTTGAATCGTGTCGCTACCTCGTCTGTTTGATGTTGTTCCTTTTCCACCTAAAACCCAGGGTGTTCCAAAGGCAAAATCTCTGTGTGGTATTGCAGAGTAGCCATATCTAAATTCTTTAGAAAAGTTTCTTGTCCCATCACTATCCTTTGGTAACCAGGACGATTTATTTTGTATTCGCTTGGCGACGATATTTGCTTTCTTTTTAAAGTCATAAATTAGGCCATTCGTTGCTGAGCCTCCAGCGTTTCGTGCAGAAGCCGCCCCTGGGTGCCTAACGCCAATTGCGATAACTCCTTCAAGTTCACCTTTTCCTTCGCAATAAGTTGAGGTGAGCTTGCTATAGCTACAACTATTTGGTGAGATTGAGTTAAGCCATGTTACGGTTGATTCTTTTCCTGCAGTACCAACACCAATGATAAGAGATAACGATTTTTTATTTGTTTCTAACATATAGTTAAACATTTTGTGACGATGTTTTACGATAATAGAATCTTCATTTTGGGCCATCCACATTAGTTGCTTCCACTGCTTAATTTTATATTCATTTGTGGCATCATCACCATAAAGAGAGTATTGGCCTGTGATCGTGTAAACAAATGTATTCATGAATAAATATGATTCTGTAATACCAAAATAGTTGAGAAATTTTTGCATTCGAGTTCCTGTGGAACCAGTGAAAGACCTATTGGATAAGTTTTCGTCTTGAGCACCTTCTTGTCCAATGACAAAAATTTTAACTGAGTTTGGAGTTAGTCTGCCCCGGTAAAACATGGGCCCCATTTTCCATCTGAATTTTTCGCCTCTGCCTGATATAATTTGCTCCCCGAATGCGCGGTAGTTTGGAGTTTCGGCAAATAGGTCAACCCACTTTGAGTTTTTTGGTGCGCCTTTATCAAATTCAGTAATGAAACCTCTATCTTTTGTTTTAAATTCATCAGATTTTGCGCTAATGATAACGGTGTTGATCATGAGAAAGGCCATTAAAAATTGCAGTATAAATTTCATTTTTGTGTCCTCTGAGCGTGTATATTTAGCTCGTTGTTGCTAGGCGTTTATCGCGCTGAATTCGTTAACTTGCAATAGAAAAATTTACAAAATGTTAAGTCGTTTTAAGCTTTTGTAAGGTTATTTAGTTTTACGTGATTTCAGGTGTTTATGATTTTTAATGAATTCTAACAACTATCTAACAATTAAAATTTGAGTATTTAAGTATCAATGGCCACAATAGATCAACTCAAAATTTGGAGGAGTTGATAATGCCAATACAACGGATTGTATTTTCTTTAATCATTCTTATTTTTTCTATTAGTTCGTCTGATAGTTTCTCAAGTTACCGACCTAGCTTTACGTTAATGACGTACAATTTGGAAAACTTTTTTGATTCTCTTCACGATGAAGGGACTAACGATTACACCTTTTTGCCATTGCAAAGAAAACAGCATGATATGGAAGTTCGTCGCTATTGTGCCTCCATTAGGGTTCCTTATTATAGGTCTCAATGTTTTGAACTTGATTGGAATGAAAACGTTGTTATCAATAAAGTACAAAATGTCGCCAAAGTAATTCGATTGGCCGACGCCGGTAGATCACCTGATATCATTGTCTTTCAAGAGGTTGAAAACATAAACATGCTTAGAAAACTAATTCAGGTTGGTTTAAGTGAAGAAGGCTACAGGGAAGTGGCCCTAATCGAAGGACCAGATAGTCGAGGTATAGATGTGGCAATTATTTCAAAGCTACCCCTTGCCGGAGATATAAAATATCATAATATTGATCTTACGGATGCCTATCCTCCCGGGCAGAAAGTGAAAACAACGAGAGGGATCCTAGAGGCAACTTTTAAGTTTAAAAATAAAAACTTTAAAGTATTTGCCAATCATTGGCCGAGTCAATCTAATAAGGATATCACAAGATTCATTGCGGCAAGAAAATTAATAGAGGTAGTTGAAGGCAGTAAAATTCCAGCTATTGTTGCAGGCGACTTCAATACAGAAGAAAATGATCGAGAAAATCCAATTAAAGAATTAATGCTAGATGATAATGCTAAATTTCCTTTTATCGATTTTGAAGAGCATTTTTTTGAGAATTATGATGACGGCCAATCTCACCGTGGAACTCATTTTTATCGAGGAAAGTGGAGTAGTCTCGATAAAATTTTTGTCCCAAAGGCCCACTTGAGTGGTTCTCGATGTAAATTGAAAGAGAAGTGTCTTTTTCCAATTTGGCGTACTTACAAAGTCGTGAAATATGATTTTATGCTCGAGTCTGAGTCTTACACGAACACAAGAACTCAAGAGACCATATCTGTAGATATTCCAAGGCGCTTTGACCCTGAAACAGGCTTAGGTGTTTCGGATCATTTACCCGTTATTTCAACCTTCGCCTTCTAGTATATTAAAAATTATATGAAAATATTTCTCTTAGCTTTCGCAATATTTAACTTTAATGCGCTTGCAAATTACCCTAGTCGTTGGTGGAAAGAAATACCTCGAGATGAAGCTTCTTCGTGGGAGATTCTTCCTCAAGATGCGAAACCTGGAGAAGTTGTTTTATCAAAAAGAACAGAACTCGGTGTATTTAGTAACTTATCTGATACTCCTTTCTTGTTAGATGGTGTGTTGTTCGCTTCTGTGGAAGGGCTGTGGCAAATGTTGAAGTATCCAAGTGATCTTTTTGATGATCCCCGCAATGATCTAGCTTACTACTATAGCAGAGACGAAGTTCGGTTTCTCTCCGGTTTTAAAGCAAAAAAAGCTGGCGATTATGCAAATAAATTGATGAGGGAAAATGGTATAGACTGGGTCTCTTACCAAGGAGAAAAATTTAATTATAAAGATTTAGGTGAAGGGAGTGAGAAGCATTATCAACTTATGCTCAGAGCAATAAAAAATAAAATTCATCAAAATAAAAATATTTACAACCTATTAATAAGAACTAAGGGTTTACGCTTAATTCCTGACCATCGTCAGGGGGTTAAGCCGAAATCGTATTATTACCATGAAATATTGATGATAATCAGGGATGAGATTATTTAATATACTTTTCTAACACTTCTTTTTTTCCATCTATGTCTGGGTTTGGAGAAATATTTAGTATAGAAGTGATGAATGGATAAATGTGAATGTTTTCAAAACTGTCGATTTTCGCTGGTTTTATATTTGGGCCAATCGCAAAAAATACACCATGCATATCTCGGTTACGGGGATCATATCCATGTGATCCTCCTTTGACTTTTTTGTCACCTTTCGAAATATAGTAGCCTAACTTTGGTGATACTGTGATTTCGGGAATCCTTTCATTTTTGTTAAAATGAAATCTCTCTGGCACGTTTTCTTTTGTGTATAAATTAATATTTTTGACGGCCGAGAGGTCGCTTAAGGCTAATTTCGTTAATTCCTTATTTTTGGCCGTATAAATAAGAGACAGAGCACCCCGCCCAACAATTTTTAATTTTGTATTATTCGTGACTTTTGCAGGAAGGTGAATTTTACGTTTCTCTGAAATTTCTGTCATACCATGGTCACTGACCATCACAATATTCACCGGGTGATCAAATTTAGCTAGCTTTGTCACAAGCCTATTTAAGTAATCATCAATGTTAAAAAGTG